>CAJWHX010000007.1 GCA_913040875.1 uncultured Pseudomonadota bacterium
GTCTGTTGAGTTTGAGAACCCGTTTGTGCATTCGTCGGAGACGGCGAACTTGTTTTGCGAGTTTTCGTATTGTTATCGCATCGGATTTACTGACACGAAGGACGTTGCCCACTATCCGATTGTATTTTCGGAACAGTTTTCGTCTTTTACTAAGGAGCGCTTTTAGTCGACGAGTTTGTCGTTTGTTGAGTCCTTTAAACGGTGCATTGTCGGTATTGTCTAGACCTTCTTTGGGCTCTTTTTCTGTATCTCGACCAGTACCTTGAGTATTCGCGACCGCTTGATTGTTTGCCGGTGCGTCCTGTGTGCCAGCAGAGTCTTCTGTTGCCGGTGCAGCTGAACCACCACTGGAGGGTCCGCCTGTACTTTGAACAGGGACATTGGATGTTGTGGCTCCAACAGTGGCGTTCATCAAGACAGGCCCGCGTTCAGAACGAGTGGTCATTCGCAGCCAGACTTGGGTGTGACCTGGATTTTGAATGAGCATGTCCGGTATGCTTGTTGTGCGTTTTCGGACATGACCCGTTTTCCAAAACCATGACCCTTTGCCATACTTGTCTTTTGTGTGGTTACTGGTGAAGGAGGCGCCATCGAAAGAATAATCGATTCCGATATTGAGGTGATATTCATTCGAAAACTGATACTGATCACCAGTGATATTGGAAATCTTGACGGTCTTCAATCCCTTGATGTTGAACGGACCCACGATCGTGGTGTGGTGACCATGGTTCGGCTGCTGCGGCCAGCTTACACCTTCGATGTATTTGTTGTGATCCACCGAGATATTTTTGTTTTCGATGATTGGCTCTACAGGTCCCGTATTTGTATTCTGTACAGCCGGAGCATCATTCGTGTTGCCATTTTCATCCGTACCGGCACCTGGTGCTTGAGGTTGCGAGACATTGCTCGCCGCTTCTTGAACGCTTGATCCGCCGCCCACTTCTTGAATCTCAAGGCGCTGCTTGACGTTCATACTAAGCGTGCCGGTAACCGAGAGTTGTTTGCTGATGGCTGCATTCAATCTGTCCGCATATGGCTGCACGTCGATTTGAGACGCTGGAACACCTTTGGCTTCGGCTTCTTTGCCAATTTCTTCAGCCATTCGCATGTGTGTCTGTTGAACAGTACTCGAATGTTCTGCCGATAAGTCAGCGCGATTTTTGTCATCGGATTGATTCGCGTATTGAGAGGGAAGTTTTGCTTTGCTGTACCGTGCACTCAGGTCACTCGTTGTACTGAAAACGATTGGCTTTACTTTGGCGTTGGGTAAGGTGTTTTTGCCCGTTCGATACATGAACAGACCTTCACCCGGATAAATCCAGTTGGGGTTTCGACCACGCTTTCCAACACGATCACCATCACTCGGTTTGGCACCCCTTTTCCAATCTGACAGTTTGGCAATGTCAAAAGTCGGATTGAGTAAGATGGCCTCTCGCAACGGCGTATCGTATTTCTTGGCGACAGATGAGAAGGTGTCGCCAGACTTTACGGTGTGCAGTTTGGTGATCGCCGCTCCATCCTTGGTCAGTCCAGTCCAAAAGTCATCGCTGTAATGAAGATGGTGCAACGATAGTTCAGAGTCAGAGTTTTCCCCGGCTTCATTCGCGGCATCCTCTCCCAGTTTAAGATCGACGGTTATCTTTGGTATACCTGTGATTTGTAGACTTTCAATTTGCCCTTGTGTCGCTTCCTTAGACTCGTTTTCTAAGACAGTCTTATACGTTTCTTGATCAATGACCGGTTTATTTTCTTGAACAGGAAGTATCCCCGTATACAGATCGCTCACCACTTGAAACATGGTGTTGTCATTGATGATCTGGTGCATCTTGTTGAACCAAACATCAATGATGGGTTGCATCGACATTTGATAGATGTTGTATGTGATTACAGAATCGACTTTACCAGACCCTTTGTAGCCTTTTGGATTTGCAGGTAAACCAGATTTGTGTGCCGGTAACGGTGCAAAGTCTTCTGCCAGTTTGTCTGCACTGGTCGTGTCAAACTTCAGTTTGAACTTCGGTCCCAAAACGAGTGCAGCATCATCTTTCACGGCGGCGAGCATGTTGAGGGGATTGTCTTCTGTGTCCGATGCGCGAATGTGAAATTCATGCGGGGAGTAAATGTTTAGTGTTCCAAGTCCGGCAAAGGGATGTGTTCCTGCACCAGTGTAGGCCCCTTCAACGTGTAGGCTTTTGGCGATGCTGTTGTCCCACTGTTCTGTGGCGATTTTCCATATTCCTTCTGGAATCGCGATGATCTTTTCGCCAGGAAAAGAATCGGAGCCCTCACTGCCTTTTGGAGCGTACTGTTCCCAGTCACGTGAAGAAAAAGCCAGGTTGCCTTCTGGGTCTGTTAGTGTCATTCCCAGACTTGCCGGTCCACCTGTATTTTCCCCTTTTAGTTGAATTTGGTGTACACCTTTGGTCAATTCAACGGTGGTGCTCTCAATCTTTGTCCAGTTGTTTGCTGTTAAGACCAGATTGCCATCAATGATGAACTCACCAATATTGTCACACGTTCCGTGTACTGTAAAGACGCCGCCAGTTTTTAGTTCTACGGGAACTGTGGCATCAACGCCCTTAGAGAATTGATCCTTACCCCAAACACCGTGCGTGTTTAAAAAGTCATGGTAAGCGGGCCAGGAAGAAGGAAAGAGTTTGTCGCCGATGGCTTCAGACGGTTGACCCATAGTCCCGAACAGAATGTCGATCACTGATAGTAAATCTTTGGGAAGATTGCTCTGCAAAAATGGCTTGGGTTCTTGTGACTGCAGTTGTGCTTGAAGGATAGACTCTTCTCGCATTCGGTTGGTAAAGTCGGCAAGGTCGGGGTGCTTTTGCTGAGAGTAGGTCATCAACTGTCGTAAACGAGCACAGAAACCTTGTGAAAATCGATTGGCTTCAGTTCCTGGTTTGGCGGTAGGGTCTTTTGTGCCTGGATTGTACGTGTTTGGGAACATCAAGGTCATCTTTGGACCTTTCATGTTCGTTTTATCCGTTGCATCAGGATTCCAATCCCTGAAATTGTTCTTGATCAACCAATCGTGTACTTCTTTGATGGAGTAGCCATTTGCCAATGCCTGATCCAAATCCTTTTGATCAAAGACGTGAGGATCCATTCCAGAGGAACAGTCAATAGCGGGACGGCTACCTTTATCAACTTGGTCACTGGCAGCATTGGCAATTTCTGCATCGGCAGGGTCATCGGTATTCGATGGCTTGGTTGTACCGGTGTTGGATGAATCATTTCCACCATCTTGTGGGTCGACTTGAACTGGAGCAGGCGTGGGAGGGTCTTGTACACCTGAACCACCTGATCCTGAACCACCTGACCCTGAACCACCTGATCCGCCGTCAAATATGGGGATGCGTTTAAGCGGAACGCGACCTTCTCCGGGTAGACCCGTGCTTCGCACCCTAACTCTGTAAGAGGTGGTACTGGGAACAACTGGATTGGTTTTGCCTCCAGGCATTTTTGCAGCGATGTCCTTTTGATCTTCTTCTGTGGACTTGTTCTCCAGATTTCCGCGTTCAGCCATCCAGCTTCGAGATTCATCGTTGGGATGGTAACCTTCTTCCATCTTTTCGAGCCACTTCTTGAAACTCGAACTGGCACGCCAGGTGTGAACATCAACACGACTGCCGAGGCGTCTCTCCCACATTCGTTTGGCTTTGCGCTCTTCTTTACTGATGACCACTCGGGTCATCGGATCTCCGGACTTTTGGACTTCCTTCTGGATTCTTTTTGAAGTGCGGAGAGCCTCTCGTAATTCGCGTATACGCAGCTGAATTTTTCTACGTATCCTACGTGGTCTTCTACGTAATCGACGACGTAGTTTACGAATCAATCGAGCCAATCTACGTTTTGACCTACGCATTTTCCGTAGAGCGATACGTCTTCTTCGTTTGCCGCGTCTTTTTTCTCTGGCACCGGTGACCTTTTGTCTAAGCTTCGTTTGGAGCCACTTCTTGGCAACGGTCTTGTCAATCTGACCCATCATTACCAGTTTCTTCAAACGTTCTTCGATGACCGGCCCTTCGCGCATCATGTCGATGTCCATAGGGTCGGAGTCTGATCGATTGCGCGGCTCGGACCCTGCAACAATAGACTCTAAGCTCTCACGCAGTGGATCTCGCATGAGGGCGTCAAGAGTGGCTAGAGAGTCCTCTGCGAGTGTGTCGGATGTTGTATCCATCCCAATTACGTGAGACAGTGGATCCGGAACATTCGTAGTAAACCCTGCTTTTGCCTGTACATCACCACCAGGTGAGGAAGGAGAAGAAGGAGAAGCCATATAATTGTTGTTGAAGTTGAATAAAGTCCACAATTAATATAGCCGACCCATTCACCTTTTGCACAAGTAAAGAAATAAAAATTGATCCCAATTGAACGGATCAGCCTATCATTCTCACAGTGCCAATTGATGAGCGGTGTCTCACTAGAAGAATCCTCTCATGAGAGCAATGTGTATTGTCTATTTACATTAGTCTAAGTGAATCGCAACGCCACCGGCCAGATTCCATCGTAATAGGAATTCAGGTAAATCAACAGTGAACTCTTCGTCGACGTCGTCCCATGGATATGGATCCATACAGAGTACTGTGTCTGTTACCTTCTCTACCATGATCCACATTTCTTCCAGACCATTCTCTGTTCGTTCCGCAAGGCGTCCAATCCAAGGGAGACCGCGTTTGAACTCATATTGGCGAATTCTCTGTAGTGTGGTGTGTCCCTCACCGACATTCCAACCGTTGATGATGGATGGGATGCGTTCAGTGAGCCAATTTACAACGTCGTATACACTGGCATCAGCTGAAATAGACTCTCCAACTAAGTCAACCAGGCTTTTCCCAAGTTCAAAGGGATCCACAGTTTGAAAACTGTTGTCCTTTTGTTGACTGTTTACAAATTCTGTCATGTTGACTTCAGAAATGTTTACATCTGATGGTAAAGCCTCGAGTAGTGCATGGACGACTTGTTCGACAGAGGACTTCTGTGCCTCTTCAGTAATCTTCGTACACAGCGAAACAATTCCCTCGTCTTGAATCGCTACACCATGATCAAATAGGATGTACAAAAATGTCGATAATGTGATGGCAAGGTTGCCCTTTTTGGCTGAAGATTTGTCCATGAGTAGCTCCAGAAGTATGGTTCAAAGTACAAAGGTGTGATGCTGACTGTAGTGTATCGTGTTACGAATCAGCCATCTGATTTTATTTTAATCACTGTATTCTTAACGAATATCGTTGGGGAGTGTCATGATTTTTTGGTTGAGTACGATATTGCTTTTGGGTTGCCAAACAGCTTCTACAAAAGTTACAGAGGCCGTTATGCTCGAACAACAAGGGGAGTCTGTAGCCGCTTTTGATATTTACAAATCCATTCTCAGTCAATATCCGAATACCCCCGAGGCTAAGACATCGCTGCGACGAATTCAACGAATGCACCTGAAAATGGCTAAATCTTTGGAAAACACAGACCCCAAACGAGCGATTGTGTTGTATCAATCGATGCTCGATAGATGGCCATCTTCAGAGTATGGTCAGTTGGCAAAAGAGAAACTCGCAAAACTCAGTGATCAAGCACCAAACGTCGGTGAAGATCAGCCTGTGACACCTCAAACGACTACAAAAACTCTAGAGGAGGCCCAGCCCCTAGATGAACCGACTGAAATAGTGGGCTCATTGGATAAGCAAGTGAATGAGAATGCGATCGTTGATCAGGCTGAGTTTGACGCCTGTGAGACAGCGAAAAAAAACGAATCAAGGATCGTTTGGCAGCAGTATAAAAACTCCTTTCCAAATGGTGTGTGCATCAAAGAAGCAAACGATTTTTTGAGTACAGTGTCTCCTAGACAGATGGAGTTGGATCAGGCGAAAGCGAAGGCTGTCGTAGTTAAGAAGGCATTGAAATCCGTTTGCAATGAGTATCGACTGGTGCAAACAACTTCCAATCCCAATGCCTGTGATGATCCCAGTAGAGCATTGATGACGGAGTTTGCCAGACTCCAGAAGCGCAAATCAGATCTTCTGGCTTCAGGGGAAGTCGATAAGAAGGAGTATTACGAAAAGTGGATACCTCCACGATGGAGAAAACTGTCAGACGCTGAGGATACCGCTTGTGCCGAACTGAGGGGGTTTGTAGATGAGTTGGCAAAACAAGGGATAGATCGTTCGGCGATAGAAACTGAGTTGGCTGTTGTACGAACGTGCTTCGCGGATCAAGGCCGTATTGATTAGGCAATAGAGGGTATGAGATGTCCTTCACATGGATCTATATCTATGTGAAAACAGCGTTCTTATTGCTGTACAAATAGTACGTCTCCCTTTTGAATCTTGGCATCTTCATCAAGCCCATTCCAGCTTCGTATATCTTTCACGGAGCAGCTGTACTTCTTGGCAAGTGATTTGAGCGTATCGCCACTCTTTACAGTGTATTGAATATACTGTTTCGGTTTGGGCTTGGTGAGTCGGAGGGTTTCACCAATGGACGGTTCAGGGGTCTTGACTGCTGGATTCCAACGTTTAATATTGGATGTAGAGAGGGCGTAGGTTACCGCTATGGATTCCCACGTATCTCCTTCAGCCACAGTGTGTTCAAAGATTTTCCTGTGGTGAGAGACATCGACAGTCTTTTCTTGTACGCCCAGTCTAATCAGTTCATCTTCTGTTAGCTGTCGCCCGCTTGAGAGGCGGTCTTGTTGATTGCTTCGGCTATTTTTGATGTAGGTTTCAGTCTGCTCTGGTGGAACGTAGATGCGGATGTCATCTGTTTCAACGATCAGTCGTTCTTTCAGGATGTGTGGATTGTATTCTAAAAACTGCTCGACATTCATTTCGGCCATATCAGCGAGTGTCGTGACATGTTGATTTTTCTTTGCAGAGACGTGTTTCAGTACAAGGGGTTGGGATTTTTTAGACGTTTGAGGGATTCCAAATAGTTCAGGGTATTTATCCAAGATTGCCAATGCCAGAATTTTTGGAACATAATATTGAGTTTCTTCAGCCAGTGAGTCTCGTAATTCCCAATAGTTGATGGTTCCTTTGTTACCGATGGCTTTGTAGATTCTGGCTTCTCCAGCATTGTAAGAAGCCATGGCAAGATGCCAGTTTCCGCCGAACTCTTTATTGAGTTTGCTCAGATAGGCTATGGCGGCTTGTGTTGATCGAATCGGATCTCTACGTTCGTCAATTACATCGTTGATGATCAATCCGTATTCTTTGCCTGTACTGGGGATGAATTGCCATATGCCAACGGCTTGAGCGTGACTGGTGGCAGTTGGGTTAAAACCACTTTCAATCATCGCCATATAGAGAAGGTCTTTGGGGAGTCCCGCTCGTTTGAGTTCTGATTGGATGAGGTTCCTATATTTACCGCTGGCCCGAATCCATTTAGATGCGCTCCATCGTCCAGAATTACTGAAATGGTCAACCCAATAGATGACGGAGTCATTGAGGGGGATAGGGAGATCGAATCTAGACCAATCGACCTGTTCCAGTAGCTGTTCAGTTAAACTGGGTCCACCTGTGTCCTCCGTGGGTTCTGTCTCTACGCTGTCTGTACTGAGTTCTATGTTTGCAGGTACCGTTTCCTTTGTTGGATCGATGTCGTCCTTCGAAATTTCGGTGTCATCAACTGTAGGTTCCGACCATACAATCGGTGTATGCAGAACACCAATTAGACTGATCGTTGCTACGGCACCGATATGGACAATTCGATTTTGCAAGAAGAACTCCAAAGTAAGTCAAGGTAACAAGTGTCGAGTGACTGGATTTATGCTACACTCAACATCGAAATTGTAGTCCATTTGACTAGATTTTTCTGCTCAAAAATAACGTGTGTTGTTTTGATCCAGCAACTGAGGGTACACGATGGATGTGTCTCGATGTGTCTTTGTCTCTTTAAATATTGAGGTTTCATGAGCATCTCTACAGTCAATAAGACTCAACAAAAGCAGCAGATTGCTTCCGATGTACAGAGTCTACCGGTCAGTCAGATCCGGAGAATGATAGAAGACCACAGGTACTTTTATCGTTGGATGTTGTCGGAGTTCCCCAATCGTCCTGCTGCTGGCGTGGCATTACATCAAGCCATTCGGGAAGGAGTGACC
Organism: uncultured Pseudomonadota bacterium; assembly: GCA_913040875.1. The sequence goes on from CAJWHX010000007.1 coordinate 8,111, forward strand.
AAAGATATAGCCCAATACAGTATGCTCTCATCTGTGATAGCAGAGCGTTTTGCTCGTCGTTTGAGCGCGCTCACGGGATTGACGCTTGAGTGGTCTTTGTGGGCTGTGCAAACATGGTCAGCCGCTACTGGCGTAGAAGCAGATATTGTCAAACGTGGTGCAGGAGGGGTAATTGGTCGGACTGTGAAACGTCCCAATCAAGGATTGTTGGTGGCAGATAGAACGAAGATGACTGAGCTCAAGGGGCACCGGAAAACGTTGACAGACATCGCATTCACTCCAAATGGTCGATGGGCGGCTACGGCGAGTTTGGATAGGAGCATTCGTTTGTGGGATACCCGTACTGGAAAAATGCTGGCTCGATTTTTGGCAGGGCATCGCGATTGGATTCGAAGCTTGGCTTTTCAACCAGATGGAAACCAGCTTTGCTCTGGGGGCGATGATGGTGCGATAAGACTTTGGGACTTGACCAAAGGTAAGCGATTACAACGTATTCCTGCGACTCAAGGCTGGGTTCGGACAGTGTCGTATAGCCCTGATGGAACCCTTTTGGCAGCGGGTGGTCAGGATGGAATGGTGAGCATATGGTCTGTAGAGAGTTTGGAGTTGTTGCAGCGACTGGGTCCTTTTGGTCGTACGATAAATAGAGTGGTATTTACCTATGACGGCAGTGCGATTTGCATTGCGATGGAGGGGCAGGTAGAGGCCTGGCACATGCGCGAAAATAAACGTTTGTATCGCCGAACAGTTCGAGGTGATCGAACCAGTGTATTAACGCTTCCAGATGGTGGGGTTGTAATTGCTTCGAAAGAAGGATTGCAGCGTGTTGAACTCGACAATCCAGATGCTGTGATCCATTTTGTGGGGCATACACATGATGTTTGGGGGATGGCGCTCGATCCAAATGGACCTACGGTGGCATCTTTTGGGCGGGATCGGAGTATTCGCTTTTGGGATGCTCGCAATGGTACCGCCCTTTGGAAGATGGAGATGAAAACCGATATTAACGCGGTGTCAATTTCCAGTACAGGAAAACTCGGTGTCGCATTGTCTTCTACCAAAGGATGGATTTGGGCATTGGAGCGTAGAAAATGAGTTCACCATCCGAACCATTGCGGCAACAGATGGGGCAGACCATTTCAGATCTGCTTCAAACATGTGGACTTCAGCTGCTTGAACAGCCACTTCGACTGGAGGGGTGGTTGCGAGACCTCTATCCTGACCATCGTGCGGCTGTATCCGTTGTGATAGAATCCTTGCAGACTCAATGTCATGTGGAGTCTGGATCCGTTCAGGATATTTCCGCTAGGCTGGCTTTGCGATCTGGCTTGGCACCACAATGGGCTGATTTTGGGGTTCGTTTGTGGAGAGTTGCCTTGAAAGGACATAAACTGGATGTACAAGTGGTCCAGGCTATACACAGCAATGCTGAAACAGCCATATCCGGTGGTGTGACACAAACAGTGGAAACCATATTGGGACCGTTTCGAGATTGAGGAGAGAGCATGAATTTAGTGGTTTTGGCGGGAGTGTGTTTGTTGGCACAATTTCTTTTGGCGATGGGATGGCTCGCAACGTCAAAATCGCTACGGACATGGGCTGTTTCGATGAAGGATGGCTGGCAAAATGACAGCGCCGATACCATAAGAGATCGATTGCCACTGATGGTCAACGTACTGCAGCAAAATATAGTGCCTTGGAAAGGGCGGCCACATCTTAAAGATGTCAGTTCACTTTGGCTAACCAAGAGCAAGGTCGAAGAAGATCACGGCAGTTCTATATGGGTACTGTATGGATTGTTTGCTGGTGTGCTACTGATGACTGCCACGCAGTCTTTGGCTTCAGATGTCATTGAGACTTGGATTGCACCAACGATGCAGGGCTTCGTGTGCGTGTCTTTGGGGCTCACCTTCTTTGTGAATCATCACGTGACAGGTAGTATAAGGGCCGCTAGGTTAGCTCTCGATGCAGTTTGTCCACCATTACCCTCTGCTGACAATGTCACTCGAGATGTGATGGAGCAGCTCCAAAAACAGCTGACTCTGTTGCGAAATGGTCAGCAACAATCGTTGGATTCTTTGGGGAAGTCTCAAGCAACACTCGCCAAACTCGGTGATAATCTTCAGTTGGCTTTTCAAAAAAGTGTTCGGGAGCAACTCTCTCCAACCTTGGCAGAGATTTCTAAACTTGCCAGTGATTCTCAGCAAGCCAATCAGCGGTATGTCGAAGAAACAACCCGCAAACAGAATCAAGTGGTACAAGGGCTCATCGTGCAAGTCATGGATGGAATAGACCAGGCAATTGGCCAATCTCTCAGAGACACTTCGGAGAGTTTTGCTGCGTCTGTTCAGCGTCAACAGGTATCTATGGATCGATGGAGACGATCGGTTGAGTCTGTGGCTGAAGTGATCGGAACATTGGAGAAAACAACAAAGGGTGTAACGCTTGGTGCAGAACGGATGGCGCAAGCCGCTGAGCCTGTTCAAGCTGCTGCACAGGTTTTTTCCGATTCTGCCAAAGAACTTCAGAAGGTTTTTCCCGTGGTGTCTCAACTTGGCGATATGGTTCTAAGGGCTCAGTCGGGACTCACCGAATCTCATTCTGCGATTCAACGAGGTACAGCAGAGTATTTAGAAGTTACTGGTACAATCCGATCGATGGTCACAGATCTCAATCAAGCACATGAACGTGCCATTGAGCGCATATCTGGTGGTGTTGAGGATACCCTTATTCAGCCATTTGTTCAGATGTCAGGTGAATTGCAAACATTGCAAACAGGTCAGCGTACGGCATTTGAACAATTGCAGCAGATGACATCGAGCATTGAACAGACGTTACAACAGCTCGAGGGAGGACATGACAATCTCAGTACACTAGCCGAGCAGATTCAACAGGCGGGGGAGCCCAGTATTCAAGCAGCGGCATCCTTTGTTCTTGTGTCTGAACAGCTTCAAAAGATTGTTCCGCAACTCGAACACACCAGTCAAATTCACGAGGTGGGTGCCCAAACGATGAAGCGCATTTCGGATGGATTGCAGTCGGAGAACAATCGAAATGAGCAAATGCTGGAACAAGTTCAAGGCTTGGTAGTGCACTTGGAGTCGACGCAACAGCAGATGGCGGAGCGTGTTGCGAAGGGGGTTGATGGTGCTCTCGCTGACAAGTTAATTGAAGCGAGGAGCCGTTTTGTAGAAGACGTCACAGCAGCCAGTGATGCCCTAAGACAATCGGGTGTGGGTGTGGCAGAGCAGTTACAGCAAAGTTCGGTTGAGTTGACACAAACCTTGCAGACTGCCCGTGTAGAGTGGGACACACAAATTCGCTCCTCCGGATCGTACCTGAACGATTCTTTAAAGAAGTCTGGCTCTGATATCAATATCTCTTTGTCTCAAGTACGTCAGCAGCTTGCAGATACCATGTCTGATTCTACGAAAGTCTTGCAACAGAGTTTACATACGGCGGGTCAAACCTTCATCCAAGACTGGGGGCATATGGGTCAAAGCATTCGAGATGCCCTTGAGCATGCCAGTCAGTCTCTCGATCAGTCTGTTCAGGAAGTGGGTCGAAAACTCAATCAACGAATTGACGAAGCCGGTCAATCGTTGGAACTTTCGGTTCAGCAGTCGGCTCAGTCATTACAAGATGGGGCAACGCATGCGCATGATAAGTTGAGTCAAGTGGGAGAGGGTTGGTCGAGTGCCATTCAAGACGCAGCACAATCCTTGCGTGGAAACGCTCAGTTTGTATCGGAGACCATTTCTTCTACACTGTCATCGGTTCAATCAGAGATGGAAGCTCATTTGGCGCGCACGTTGCAGTCATTAGAGAACCAGATGACTCAACGATTGGATGAGGGGGTTGCTCGGCAGCAGAAACTGATTGAACAAAGTAATATCTTACAGGGAAAAGCGACGCAGCAATTGCTAGAGGGTACTCAGCAGTCGACAGAACGTTTGCAGCAAACAATCCAAATCACACAAGAGGCACTTCAAACCAAGCTGTCTGATTTTGGAACAGATCTTCAGGTGTCGCTGCAAGAGATTTTTCAGCAGTATCAGAATGGACTGTTGTCCGCCGCTCGTCAGCAGGAGTTGGCTGGTCAATCCTTGCTTGATCAGGCCCAAGAGGCTGGTCAAAAACTCCAACAGGCTATGGGGCAGGCACAGGTTCAAACGCAAAATGCACTGCAGAATATGGGTGCAGATATGGTGCTTCATTTGGGACAGATTCACCGTCAGTACAGTGAGTCTTTGGAGCGTTCTCAGACATCAATGTCGCAGCTGGTCACTTTGCAAGAGGGACATATCGGTTCATGGCAAGAGTTGGTGACAACGCTTACCCCTGCATTGTCTCAGTTAAATGACAGCGCCGTGCAGTTGGATCAAGTGGTCAACAGTTTGAAAGAGAGTATGACACCTGCAACGACTGTTTCGGAAAATTTCAAACAAGCGTCCAACCAACTCCAAGCGGTGTTTCCGAATATTTCAGATACTGCAGATTCCTATCATCAGTTCAATACATCTCTTCAAGAGGCCTCCAAAGCGTTGGCGATTACAGCGGAGAAGTATAGCAAAGCGGGCGGTGATATGGGGATGGTCTTGTCTCAAATAGAGGAGAGTCTAGACTTGCAAAATCAAAGCAATCAATCGGTTTCAACAACGTTGCAAGGGGTTGAGAATACCATCAACAACTTGGAACCAGTGGTTCGATTGATGCAGCAGGCATCGCATGATATCCGAGTGGTCTCAGAAGGCAGCACAAATACCATTGAAACCATGAAGCAAGCGACAGAGTCTCAAAATCAGAGTGTCCAACAAATGGGTAGATTAAGTGGACAGTTGTTGAAAACGTTGTCCAGTCAGTCTACAAGATTGCTCGAATTAACAGGACAAATGGAGCAGATGCAGAAGGTGCTCACTGTTGGTGTCGATGCGTTTGCCCATCAACTACCGCAGTCCGTCGATGGTACACTGGTTCAGTTTGATGCCGTTCTCGCTGAAGGTGTACTTCGAATTAATGGGTCGATAGAGAGACTCCGTGAAGCGATGGATGATTTGATTGAGCAATTGGAGCGTTGATGTTCCCAAAGAATATCAAATTTGTGAGTACCCCTAGTCAGCTCCAACAAGCTGTCGAATCTTTGCCCGAACCGAAAGGAAAGGTGCGTCGGTCTGCTTCCAAAGATAATGCCCTTCGCTCGAAACTTCTTCAAATCGAGACATCGCAGCTTCGGCAGTGGAAGTTAAAACCGGCGATGCTTAGACTGATTCCGGCACTGGCTAGAGAGCGAAGCAACGCGATTTTACAGGAGAAGGTTCTGGCGATTGCTGTCACATCACTGGAAAATATGGATGAGAGCACATTGATGGATGTCTTGTCACTCTATTGGAGTAACGAAGAGTTTAGGCTTGCGTTCAACGCCCACTGCGTTCGTCAACCGCCGACTGAGCACGCTTGGCTGATCAAGCATTACAAAGCCTTTCGATCAGCAGACCCACCACAATCGATCGCCGATACAATTGACTCAGTACAAACGCTGTATAATTTGCATAAGTATCTGGAGATGCAGACATCAAACCCTCTATTTATTGCCATCTGTCAGTCTTATGTGAAACACTTGGACGTTGCCCACGTTGCATCTTGGTCATGGGTAACACTGCTGGCGTTCTTACAGTCGGGTTACCCTCTGGATGTTCGTCAGCAGGTGTTTGAATGGGTCCTGATAGAATACATCGGCAAATCACTAGCGCTCAGTTCGATATTGGAGTCGGAACACTTGATGACATTGTTGTCTTTAAACTTGCTTCCACAGAAGCGTCTTCAGAGATTACCACCACACCTTCAATTAATTGGTTCGGGTGTTCAAAAGCATCAGCAGCTGAGACGGTGGCTATCAGGTTCTGATTTGGATGGCTGGAAGAGTGTGCTTCCATTCATTCAATCAGTGTTGCTTCATCGTCCTTCTGGATGGTTGTGTGTCATGTTTGATTCTCACGTATTGATTTGGCCTATGTCAAAGCGAGACCCAACTGTGTATATAGTTTCCGTCGCATATTTTCGACAGCGATTACAAAGTAAGTTAAGACAGCCCATTCCGATTGCACTCAGTCAAAAATCCGTGATGAACTCCCTTGATAAAGAGAGCGACTGGGCTTCCGAATTCTTACGGTGGCGAAGTGCAGGTTCGGATTATGATCAGAAGGGTGCAAACAATCTGGAGCAGAGATGATGTGGTGGATGGCATTGGCACAGGCAGAGCAAGTACTTGTTCAGGAGACTACACCAAGTGCGGATATAGAGTGGAAACGATGTTACCCAAATCATGTTCGTCAGGAAGCGATGTGCACTAAGATTGAAGTTCCCGTCGATCACAAGGATCCTTCAGAAGAAAAGATGTCACTCCATGTGGTAAAACTTCCTGCAATTCGTGCGAATGCCGAAGACGACCCAGTGTTTGTCTTGGCTGGAGGACCTGGTCAGGGAGCCTCCGAAGTGATCTCAACCTTGTATCCAGCGCTCCGTAAGATTCACCAAAGACGGACGTTGATATTCTTAGATCAACGAGGCACAGGACAATCTGGACCTCTCGATTGCGAGTTGCCAGAAGACAATGGAGTGGAGGTTCCAGTAGAAGCCTTGCAAGCCTGCGTAAGAGATCTTCCAAGATCGGCTTCATGGTATCAGACGGAGTATTTGGCTGCGGATACCAATTGGACTCGGCAGGTGTTGGGATATCAATCGATCAATATATATGGGGTGTCGTACGGTACCAGACTTAGTTTGACGATTATGCAAAACTATCCGACTGCCGTTCGTTCGGCTGTATTGGATGGTGTGGTACCCTTTCAAAAATCGATAGGTGGTGACTTTGGAGATGGGGTTCGGCACGCTTTAGACCAGGTATTTATTGATTGTGAATCAACAGAAGATTGCAACGCAGCCTTTCCGGATTTACGTGCGGAATATGAGACGGTTGTACACAGTTTGCAAGACTCTGGACCAAGGAATATTGGTCATCATCACTCCATTACTGGTGTCAAGACATATACTGAAGTGAGTGATCAGGTCTTTTGGGGGGTTCTCCAACAGCTTCTATATCAGGGTGTGACAACGTCTTTGATTCCCTATGCGATTCACAATATAGCCACATACGATGACTGGTCTACTGTAGTCGGTTGGCTTGGGAACAGTCCATTTGATGGGATTCCGATTGGGTTGTATCTTTCGATTATGTGTGCAGAAGACGTTCCCAAGATTGATTTTTCTACGCCCACCGAAATGGATCTTGGTGTTTTGTCTACCACACAGCTGAAAGAGATGTGTTCTATTTGGAATGTGGAGCCAGTTTCAACAGACTCAACAGGCTGGACTTCCGATATACCGACTCTGTTGTTGAGTGGTGTAAATGATCCCGTTACGCCACCTGAATATGGGGATTTGGCTTTGAGTCAGCTGCGCAATGCAACTCATGTTGTCGTTTCTGGAACAGCACACAATACCATATATCATCCTTGCATTTATGAGATGGCAACTGATTTTTATCAAGACTTGAATCCACAATCTCTGGATACGAAATGTGCTACTGAACTAAAGAGGCCTCCCTTTATCCTCTCTGCAACCGGAACGGCCCCATGATTAAAGTCGACAATATAGCGAAGTCTTTTGGGGATGTTCACGCCGTTCAAGCAGTATCATTCACGGCGTTAGACGGACAGATCACTGGTCTTCTAGGACCGAATGGTGCAGGTAAATCCACCACTATAAGAATGATGTACGGATTGCTTCAGCCTGATCGGGGTAGGGTGGATGTAGATGGGTTCAATCCCAGTGTGCAGCCCGTAGAGGCAAGAAAATGCTTGGGAGCACTTCCAGATGCTTACGGTTTGTATCCCAGGTTGACGGCTCGAGAAAACATTGCATACTTTGGACAATTGCAGGGAATGAGTGGGCAGGTTTTGAAACGTCGCATCGATGAATTAAATGAGCTACTCGATATGAAGGAGATTATATCTAGACGAGTCGATGGCTTTTCTCAAGGTCAGCGAATGAAAGTATCCATCGCCAGAGCGATCGTTCACGATCCAAAGAACGTCATTTTGGACGAGCCAACAAACGGTTTGGATGTCATGACAACCCGAGCGATGAGAACCTTGATTCGTCGTATGAAAGAAGCCGGGTGCTGTGTCATACTATCCAGTCACATCATGCAGGAGGTTTCAGCTTTGTGTGATGAGATTGTGGTGATCGCCAGAGGGAAAGTCGTTGCCACAGGCAATGTGGCTGAATTTTGTAAGTTAACTGGGGAAGAGGATTTGGAAGAGGCCTTCGTCAAATTGGTCTGTGAGGATTCAGAAAAATGAGCTTCTGGAAGTTGATAAAAGTTGTAGCATACAAAGAGTTGTTAGACGGATTTAGAGATCGTAGAGCGTTGATGTCGGCATTGACCTTTCCTTTGTTGGGTCCCCTTATGATTACCGTGATGCTGTCCGTGATCTCATCAGAGGAAGAGATAGAAGGTCCATTAGAGATCCCTGTGGTTGGAGTGGAACATGCTCCAAATCTAGTTCGATTCTTGGAGGAACAGGGCGTCCTGCTCGAGACACCAACAGAGGAGATGCTGACAGACCCTCATGAGGTTGTTCGCAGAGGAGATGAAGCGATCGTTGTAGACATATCAGAGGATTATTCTGCGGACTTTCAAGATGGGGTTCCAGCAACGATAACCCTTATTGCTGACGAGTCTAAGCGTAGTACACAGGTTGCGATGTCTAGACTGTCTGCTGTATTGGGTGCATACAACTCACGTATTGGACAACTTCGCTTGCTCGCGAGGGGAATATCACCGCAAGTGTTGCGACCATTGAACATTCATAAAGAAGATTTGGCAACTCCTCAAACTCGAGCCTCCAATATATTGGAAATGATAGGCATGTTTTTAATTATGGCCGCGTTTGGATGTAACATGTACATTGCCATTGATGCGACTGCTGGAGAGCGTGAACGGGGATCCTTAGAGCCCCTGTTATTACAACCAATACATGCTCGTGTATTGGTGCTCGGTAAGTGGTTGAGTACAGTCGTATTTGGTCTGATTGGCGGAATCCTAACGCTCTTTTGTCTGTCCGTGGCGATGCATCAATTGCCACTCGAAAATCTTGGGCTTCGATTGGTGTTTGGTGTTCGTGAATCGGCGCAATTAATGTTCATAGCCATGCCGCTAATTTTGTTTGCCGGAGCGGCACAACTGTTACTAGCTACCATCGCCAAATCTTTCAAAGAGGCTCAAACGTATCTTTCTGCCACGATGTTGCTTCCAATGTTGCCTGGATTGTTTGCGTCTATGAAGCCGATGGAGCCTTCGATTTGGATGGCTGCAGTACCCGCATTGGGTCAGCAAGTAATGACCAGTATGGTGCTTCGAGGGGAGACTGTTGGGATTGAATATTTATCAATATCTACAGGGGTCTGCTGTGTTTTAACAGGGGGCTCATTGTTGATCATGACTCGGGTATTGAGTTCCGAGTATTTGTTTCAAAAGTAGACAAATATCAACGTTTTTGAAAATTCAACAGAGATTGTGTCCGATTTTGTTCTTGGGTATCGTCCTAGTTTCCACGGGGTGTTTTAGTCGTTTACTTAGGGGGACAAATTTAGACCGTACTGTATCTCTTTTATGAAATATAGTGTAAGATGGTGTGCTGGTGATTTGGGGGTTGAATGGAAGAGGTGAACAAAATGAGCCATGGGTCGTTTTGGATGGTGATGAAAGAGGGAGAGCAACAGTTTGAAGGCTTGTATGAGGTGTTGGTTTACAAGGAAAAGCAAAGACAACAGAACGGGGATTTTTATGATCCCAAGATAGTTGACAACGTACAGTTATTTTGTCAAAGTTTTGCGGAACAATCGGATATGTTTGAGATATGGCTACACAAGTTGTGTGCTTGCATACAACATTGTGCAGATGACGAGTTGGCCCATCAGCGTTTGATAGAAATCTGGCGATTGTGCAATGATTTACAGGGGCTCATTCAGAAGAAACTGTGGATGCCGTATGATATGCCATCTGCCAACAATCAACATTTTGGATATTGAAGGTTGGATATTGAAGGTTGGATATTGAAGGTTGGAGATACTAAGGCACATGGGAGAGGGACGATCCTTCATCCTCATGGGCCATTACAAAGGCTCAACTTCGTGCAATGTAATATCTGGGGCATTGTCCAGAGCATAGTTGAGTGACCACAGTGACTCGGACAGCAGTACAGGTTGATTGTTTCTATCGCGGAGAACAGGATAGTCTCGCCTGGCTTCCAACCATTTGATGGTTTCATCCGTTCCTTCAACCCAGCGTGCAAACTGGAAAGAGAGCAGCTCTAAAACAACGGTCACTCGGTACTCATTTTTGAGTCGTTCACGGAGAACTTCAAACTGTAGCATTCCCACCGCGCCTAAATAAGGCTCGGATCTTCCACGATGTGGATGGTAGAAGATTTGAATCACTCCTTCGTGAGACAACTGAGTTAGTCCTGCGTCCAATTGTTTCTTCTTTAGCGGATCTTTAAGGACAACACGAGAAAAGTGCTCGGGGGCAAAACGAGGGATCCCATCAAACTTTAGGATTCCTTTTCCAGACAGGGTATCTCCAATACGCAGCTTGCCTGGGTCATACAATCCGACGATATCTCCAGGATAGGCGTTGTCTACAATCGAGCGTTCTTGAGCCATGAAAGAGTGTGGTTTGGCGAGTTTGAGTTTATCTCCATTTCGTCCAATGACCACGGTCATATCCCTCTCGAAAGCTCCAGAGACTACACGCATAAATGCGATGCGGTCTCGATGTTTGGGATTCATGTTGGCTTGAATTTTAAATATAAACCCAGTAAAGCGCTCTTCTTCTGGCGATATGGTCAGCCCGTCAATGGTTTTTCTAGGGGAAGGAGGCGCTGCCTTTTCAGTAAGGAATCGAAGTAGCGGTTCTACTCCGAAGTTGTTCATCGCTGACCCCCAAAATACAGGCGACAGTTTTCCATCCAAGAATTCTTCATCGGTGAATTCATCACCCGCCATT
>CAJWHX010000008.1 GCA_913040875.1 uncultured Pseudomonadota bacterium
CGACCGACGATCTGCACCAGACCCCAATCTGCGAGTGTTAGAACAGCTCGTTCTAGAGGTTGCAAAGAGGCTTGGCTAGCGGGAACCTGTTCTGCCAACGTTTTCCAGGATAGGACTCCTGGACGATCATAGGCATCGGCTTGCCTCAACTGCTCGGTGAGGTCATCTTTGCAGTCCACCATAGCTAATATTTTGAGGATCTCTTTGGAGAGTGCTGTCAGACCCAGTCGAGTTCCAGCATTATCGAGTCGTTCTTCTACATGCTGTTGAAAGTTCATTGTCGTGCCTGTGGTTCAAAATCCTTACGTACAGCATGAATGTAATGGACTTGATACTGGGTTGTCGACCGTGCATGGAGTCTCACATTCCACAATAGCGCATCAATCTCTCGATGAATCTTGTGACTGGATAGTCCGGAGTGATCACTGTCATCAGAAAATAGGTATCGAATCACTTCTTCAGGATTTCCGTTCCATGGGCTGAAACTGCTGTGCCCCCCTAACCATTGTGCAAATTCTGTCACAGAACTGGACCAGTCGTAGGGACAAAAGGAGTGCCACTCTGTCGATACACGACTGAGTTCATGAAGGTATTGGGTGGGCGATGTCGTACAGTCGATAACATTTAGGGTGCTCGCTCTGCCCACTTGGCCATTGACAAAGGGCAGACAAGTCGCATCGGCAACCCAAAAGTCTACGAGGTCTGTGTTCGAAAACTGAACGGGGTACTCTTTCCAGTCATAGACCACACCATTTCGTCTGAGGCCATATCGAACGCAGTTGTTTCTCATGGCGTCGTGTGCATGCATCAGCATCGCGAAGTTGAGATCAATACCCAACACGGGCTTGTTGAATTGTTCTGCGAGCCAAAAGGAGCTGCGTCCAACCGAACAGCCAACATCCAATATGGGTCCTTCGGCACATTCAGTTTGTGCGGTGTGATCGAGCAATCCGGCGATTTGATTCTTTACATCGGTCGCCTCTGGATCCAAATCTGCGTAGTGTGAGTGCATATAGGTTGATAAATAAGACCGAGTTAGTCCAATGATGGAATTGGCTCCTGATCCTTCACTGAGCCACTGCCAATGATGCCCCGTAGTCTTCGTATCCCAGATTGTATGCATGTAATACTGCTGCAAGTAGGTCCCGACCTGAGGGACTAAAATGGGAATCCCTCGAATCACAGGATAAATTGCACCGCAATGGTTGCACAGAAAATTGCCTTCTTCAATCCAGCCATCTTTCTGAGAGCCTTTGAACACTTGCAAATCGAGCGGATGGAAACCCATTTGTTGTTGTATGCACAATGGACATTGGGGTGAGTAATACTCAAAGTGACTGAAGCGCAATTAGCCCCCAATCATCACAGTCGGATTCCCCGGACCGATCACTTTTCCAATAGGGGAAGGGATTGGTGCTACACAGGAAGGGTGGGATGTGAGGTCATTCAGTCTTGCCACGGGCATCATCTGAACTTTTACAGTCATAGAGCCTTTGGTGATCATTCCAGGTCCAGCCGGTACGCATCCTGGGAGCATACAAGGTGCAGACTTACACAGTGCAGTAGCAGCTGGTTTTCCACCAATCATCACCGTTGGTTTGCCTTCGATCAATGCCAAAGGCAGCCCTGGATGTGGAGCAGGGGTTGGTACCGGTGCCGGAGGATGAATTGGCGCATGACAGTGAGGGGCATCTTGTTTGACCATATCCCCGAGGCAAGCTGCTGGTGGCATTGTGTTCTCCTTGTCTAGAAGATTAGTTCAACCAAATGACTTTGCCGCGAACGTATACGTCATCTGCACAAGTGAACCGCATCTCTTCGGTGGAGTCAATGTTGACGCTGCCTTTGGCGACGATGCTTGTATCTCCAGCAGTGTGTATACGGAACGACTGACAGTCGAGTCCAATGTGCTCAGGAGATTGTAAGTCCAGTTGTCCACCATTCAAGCGAATCTGTGGTCCCTTTTCAGTGATGTCAATTTCAACTTGCAGTTGTCCATGGATGTCTTCGATGGCGATGGATTGACCATCGATATTCACTTGAAGTCTGTGACCAGTTGGAAAGATGTGCTCTTCGTTGTCCTCTTCTGCAATTTTCTCAGATTCTAAGAGTTCAGCATCGGGATTGACATTGGGAAACAACAGCAGATCGTCCCCATCAATGTGGCTTCTATTTGCACTAAGTCGTTGTGTAGACATCTTTCTTTCTCCAAAGACAGTTTTTTGAATTACATTGTTGGTAGCATTATAACCGAAGACATCTGCCTTCACCCTTTTAGTTTATTCCTCCTCTACATTTTGAGACCATTATGCTGGAAAAAAGCCAAAAACCGATTGTGTTTCTCGCCACTGTGAAGTCCACCAAAGACCCACTTGGATTGGGGCGGGTGCAAGTTTCTTTGAAGAGTTTGGAAAAGGCTGTCGAGATGCCTTGGATTCGAATGATTCACTCCCATGCTTCCAAAGGGTTTGGAACAGTTCTGTTGCCAGAGGTGGGAGATATGGTTGCTGTGTTACGAGGTGCGGGTGATCGAATTGGCTCGATGTACATCTTAGGGTCTGTGTACGATAAGACCAACAAACCTGCCATCAAAGATAAAGACGGCAAGAACAACATCAAGCAGTTTACGACGCGTTCAAAGCATACGCTTGAGATTTCTGACGAGAAGGGCAAAGAGAAAATTTCTCTTAAAACTGGTAAGGGTGCGGAACTGGTCTTTGATGATAAAGCTTCTAAGGTTCACATCAAGATCAAGGGATTGAGTGTTGAACTCGATGGGAAGAAGAAGGCCATCACTTTAAAATCAGACGGGGATATCAAACTCAGTGCTGGTGGCAAAGTTATCATCGCCGGAACCAAAGGCGTCGACGTTAAAGGTAAAGACGTCATCATCAAGTCTGATATGAACACCAAAATCAAGGGTGGTATGAAAGTGGCCATCGAAGGTGGTGTCGGTGTTGATATTAAGGGTGCTGGGAAGGTATCCGTCAAAGGTGCTATCACCGCCATCGGCTAATTTTGATGGTTTTTGATGAGGATAAATGGCGCTCAGCCCCGCTTCGTACACGAGGCATACGGAAGTATGGCCTCTTTGCACTCATCGGACCTGCTCATCCATTTCTCCCTCATCAAAAGTGTGATTAAGGCTTTTTCGCTTGAGGGCATAGAAGAATATGGCCCTCTACGCTCATCAACCTTGCTCATCAATTTCCCCCTCATCAAAAGGGTTTGACTAGTGGTCTGTGATGTTTCGTTTGTGGGCATATAGGAATATGGCCTACTGCACTTATCGACGTTGCTCATTCATTTATCCCTTATCAAAAGTGTGTGAAGTTGTTTCGTAAATGTGTGTATGATTGATATGTTGGTAGATATATTTATCGATGCATAGGTATTGTTTCTCTTGAATTAGGTGTTGTTCATGCATGTTTCCCCACATCCTAGACCGAAGAATGTGTATCCCTTTTATTTGGGTGCACTGTTACAGTTTTTGAAGAATATTAAGGATGAATTAATTCCGTTGATCGACGACCCCGGATCGTTTAAAAAGAAGTCTGTAGATCTACAAAATCAATTTTCTAAGGAATACGCAGCGGCAAATGACGTGCAGTCAGCATCTGGTGGTGCGGCTTTGAGACGAGCGGTTCCATATCTTGAGCGCTTAATTTGGTATTGGTTGACAGACTCGAATTCGATGTTGCTAGACATTGTTGAAGAAGAATTTGCTCGTCAAGTTGCAGGAAATAAATGTGATGATGAATCAGCTAAAATGTTGAAAGATCAGATTATAGAGATTTTTGGTGAAGATGCTTTCGTACCATCAGGAGATGATGCGATTCGGTTTATCGACACAAGACTTGATCTTGTCAATAACATACGCAGTTTTAATTCGACATCAAAAGGACAACAGAATATCCTCAGAACCTTGATCCAACAGTCAACATATTTTGCTTTGGACAAAAAGACGGGACTTTTCACCCCTGCGAAATTTGCAGGATTGTTGAATATGAATTTACACCGATATGAGCAGCTGCTCAACTCTACAGATCGATCTTGGAGATTCGATGGATATCGCACGAGAAAAGCCATTGTGAATGTGGTTGGTAGAGAGTTTGAGAGCAATAACGAGGTGAATTCGAGGTTCATCCAATGGGCACAACAATTTGGAGCAACAGTCAAGGAAAACGTTGAGTTCTGTACTGTTTCGTCATCAGACCTTGAGCCTGACACTTCAGTCATCAAAGTACAACAGCTCTCAAAGCCATTTTTGTTACTCGCTGGTATTTCAGGAACAGGGAAAACTCGATTTGTGCGTGAGCAGGCAAAACTCACCAATCCTACAGGCATCTTAGAAGATACATATTGTTTGGTTTCGGTGCGTCCAGATTGGCATGAACCTTCAGATTTACTCGGCTACACAACTCGTTTGAGCGGAAATGCACAGTATGTGGTGACGGATGTCTTAACGTTTATTGTGAAGGCTTGGAAGGAACTTTTGCGATGTGATATTCAAGTGGATGGACAAACGGCGACGGGGACAAAAGAGCAACTTGATAATGTGCGTCCATTTTGGCTCTGTTTAGATGAGATGAATCTTGCACCAGTCGAGCAATACTTTGCGGATTACCTTTCCATTTTAGAAACTCGAGAATGGAAGTGGTCAGATTCGGGGTTTGTGTATGGATGTGATCCACTTTTAAAAGCCACCGTATTCAATGATTTCTTTGATGAGGAGCGCTTTGCTGTGCAAAACAATCTGGGATTGCATGATGATGAAGCCTTGTGGGATTTCTTTCAAAAGAATGGGATAGCAATTCCTCCCAATCTCATTGTTGTCGGAACTGTCAACATGGATGAAACGACACATGGCTTCTCGAGAAAAGTGTTGGATAGGGCATTGAGTATCGATTTTGGAGAGTTCTACCCCAATGACTTTGATGCCTTCCTGAGTCCAAAAACAAAACAGAAGATATTTTCGTTTTCACATTTTTCTCATGCTTCAATCAATCGAGATTTCTGTTCAATTGATCCAAGTGGTGACAAATCGATCGCATTTTTGAAAGCGATAAATACAATACTCAAAGGAACAGCCTTTGAATTGGCATTCAGAGCACTCAATGAGCTGTTGCTGAGTGTTCAAACACATACAGTAGAGGATAAACAGACATTACAAGCTGTTTGGGATGACTTTTTGATGTCTAAGGTACTGCCAAGAATCGAAGGGGACTTGGAAAAAATGGCAAAAGTGGGTTCAGATAAGAATCTATTGGAGTTGCTACAGGGTGTTCTCGAAGACCAATTGTCCGAAATTTGGACTGGGCACAATCGACCTGATCTACATCGTGAATCGATGGCGAGTGAAGTGATCCGCATCGAATGTCGTTCCAAACGAAAGCTTGAGTGGATGAAGCAGCGATTGGATCAGTTTGGTTTTACCACCTTCTGGCCATGAACCACAAGGGTTGTACTGATGCCTGAACTGATTCAACTACAGACTGAACATTTCGACCTTTCAATTTGGTGTCGTAGTGTTTCCAAACGTCTTGATACATTTCAACAAATGCTCTCGAAGCGAGGGAGATCTGTAGAGGTTACAACGATTTGCTTTTCTCCGAGTCTGACACTGAAAGCAGAACCTTTCATTTACAAAACAGGAGAATCGAAGGAGATTGGGGAATACGCAACGCTTGAACTCGATACACCGTTATTTTTCGAGAATGTACAGTATCAGATTGAATGGACGTTTCGAAAAGGGGTCAGTGATGCATGGTTGACCCATCGATTGGAACAAGTGAACGAAAGTTTTCGCTTTATTTCTGGTAAGGGCAATTCGCCCAGACTTACTGGAAGTATCGGTACTAGAAATGATTTGGGATGGTTTCGCTTGCCCCTTCACTACACTATAGATGGCGTTGACCATCATTCTACGATGTCTTTTGAAGTGCTTCCGACCAAGATGGATTTGCATGCTGACTTACCCATCATGTATGAGAAATTGGATACAACCTATCCATTATTGCGATTTCGATTGGCTAGAACAACAGAGCAATCTGTTTCTAGAGTTCATGAAAGACAAGACTTCCCGCTATTGTGGTTGGTCAATTTTGCCTCCTTGCGTGAGCAGATTGAGCGTGGATTGAAAGTGATTTCGAATGCCCCCCACACTCGTTTGCAGTCTATCGTTCGTCATCAGCGCGCGGATAAACTAAGGGGTAAACTCCACCCTCGTCAGGTAGAAAGGGTTCGTGCCGATATTGTCCAAGGTAGAATAAACAAACGGTATGCTGTTGAACGTCAGGTCTTGAGTGTCGATACCTTGGAGAATCGTTTTGTAAAGATGGTAGTGGAAACCTGCTATGGTCGTTTGATGGATTTTCATACCAAATTGTCTCAGGCAAATGCCAGTCCAGATAAACAGAGATTGTCAGATCATTTCCTAGATGAGATTGAAAGTTGGGCAGAGCCTTTGCAGTCGCTGCGAAAGCAACCCTTGTTCAATGAAGTCGGAGAGTTTAGGCATTTTGGTAAGAGCACACTCGTATTACAGCAACGGACTGGGTATCGAACAGTATATCGAGCATGGCAAGAACTGAAATACTATCTGGATTTGTTCGCCAGTCAAAGTACCATTTCTATGAAATCTGTGGCAGAGATTTACGAGATTTGGTGTTTCTTGGAGATCAGAACCATTCTCCTTGAACAGTTACAATTTGTCGAGGTGTCCTCTAGCAATTTGTCCCTTCAAAAGAATGCATTCTTTGAATACCGATTGACTGATGGAATGGCTGGTGCCTTTGAGTTTGAACGAAGGGATGGTTTGAAGGCAAGATTGGCACATGAACCGATTTTTCGTTCCAACGGAAATCCCATTCGATCTTATTTGGTGACACAGCGACCAGATGTTCTCTTGGAGGTATCCTTTCCAGATGGTCGGAAATGTCTTTGGATATTTGATGCGAAGTATCGATTGAAAACGACCAATAGTCCGAGTGATACCGATCATGTTCCAGATGATGCAATCAATCAACTGCATCGTTATCGTGATGCCTTAATTCATTTGTCAGACCAGGGTGTTGATCATCAAAAATCGAGACCTGTATTTGGTGCGTTTGCTTTGTATCCTGGGTATTTTGATCAGTCTCAGGAGGCTTTCCCATATGCACATTCGATTCAAGAGATTGGGATTGGTGCGTTTCCTCTATTGCCAAGTATTCATGACACAAAAGGCAGTCTTTGGCTAAGGCAATTTTTACATGCTCAAATTGGAGTGCCATCTCATACAAATAAACCGAAAGGTTTGCATGAAAATATTGTCCTGCAAGATTCTGTGCGAATTTCAGCTCTATCCATGACTCAATCGTTGTATCCAGACTTGGTCATGACAGTTTCGCTTGGTGGAAGTAAAGATAAGACACCCGAGTACTTCAAAGCATTTGAGACAGGGGAAGCCAAATGGTTTCATCTCCCTCAAAGAACCTTTGCTGGTAAGTATAAAACCCACGTGGTTAGTGAGATTCGTTTTTTGGCATTGGCAATCACATCATCCACTCATTCTTCTGTAAAAGAAATTCGTAAATTATGGCCTGTTCGAAATGTGTCGATATTAACGAGGAATCAATTGACTCTTGAACAGTCAGGTAGCATATCACAAGATAAAGAACCCTTTTATTTGTTTGAGTTGGGTCGACCCCTGATTCTCCAGAATGTTATCCAAAAAGTCCCGCATAGACCAATACGGAATACGATGCGGTTAACGACATTGGAGAGATTTGAAACGGTAGAGTTCTTTACAGATATTGTCGAGGTGTATACAGAAGCCTTACAATAGCCATCAATTCTGAATGATGGTAAGCCTCATTTCTATCAACTAGAGACGATACACATCACTCTTCCTGTCTTGATCGCAAATGAGCCTGCAATCGCATACTCATACGTTGTAGCCATCGAGACTCGAATCCCGTAAGACGAGCCCGCATCAATATCTTCCGCAGATACACTTCTGCGTGTGAACGTTGGTCTTTCCCGTTGTCGAAGATCTGTGTATGACTGATGGTGTCTAACAATTCATTGGTCCGCTGATTGACTTCAGACGTAGGGATTAACGGTTCCGGTTTGAGATCGCTTCCGTCGGCGTACGGTTGTATGGATTTAGCTGAATACGCTAGCTGGTACATTACAACCCCTGCAGCCATCGCCAGATTGAGCGACCCATGTTCCTTAGTGGTAGCAATGGTGTAGAGAGAGTCACAGTGTGCCAGTTCCTCCGTAGATAGCCCGGTTCGTTCATTGCCAAAGACCAATCCGAATCGTTCAGGCTGTTTGGTTTCCACAACGTGTGCGACGGCGTCCTCTAGTTCTCCAAGTACCGGTCGGTTGGCTCCAGCTCTTCGGGTAAACCCAATCAATCCACCGAATTCTCCACTGAGTTCTCCTAGGCTGTCGACGACCAAAATATTTTCCAACTTTTCGATGTAGCCATTTGACATATTTAGGAGGTCATGATCCTGTCGCCATCCTCTTGGAGGGTCGACCAAAACCAATCTGGTGTATCCAAAATTGGCCATGGATCTGGAAATGGAACCGATGTTTCCAGGGTGTTGCGTTCGGCAGAGGATGATGGCAGATAAAGAAGACATGGAGACTCTAAACGGTATGGAGTGTTGATTTCGTATTCTTTTAACCGTTTGGGATGGGTGTCACAGCACTGACCTGTATTTGTGTATAGAATCTAAAGATACTACATTGTGGTCGACCGTCTTGGAGACCATATGCATAATTGCTCTCTGTGCTTGTCTCCAACAGAGTATTTTACGAATTGGAAGACCCGTACGTATTTTCGTTGTTCTACTTGTTCACTCATTCAGCTTGATTCTGTCGATCACCCATCGATTGATGAAGAGAAATCCGAGTATATGATGCACAACAATGATCCTGAGGATCAAGGCTACCGCCGATTTCTCAGTCGTGTCACCGATCCTGTATTGAAGTGGCTGGAAGAGACCCACCGACCCAGCGCCGAGTTGTTGGATTTTGGCTGTGGACCAGGACCGACAATCTCAGTGATGCTTGCAGAAGAAGGCTGGACGATGGACAATTATGACCCAATATTTTTTCCGAATGCAGCGTTGTTGGAGAATCGATACGATCTCGTTGTGTGTACTGAGGTTGTGGAACATTTTTTTACCCCTCGAGAGACATGGGGGGTATTGATTGCGTTGCTTAAGGAAAAGGGGCGTTTGGTGGTGATGACGCATGTCTCGGATAAGAAGAGTGATCCAGAAGAGTTTGTTCACTGGCACTACATTCGAGAGCAGAGTCATGTATCTTTGTATCATACCGATACCATGAGATGGTTGGCCAAGGAACATGGTTTGTCGTTGATGATTTTGGACCGAAATGTCTTTTGTTTTGAATCAATCTGATGTATCAGAACCTTTAAGATAGAACTCAGTTCCAAAACATCGTAGTTATTGTGGAGAAATATAACTGTATTATGGTGAAATGGCTGCCGGTTTGATTGTGGGTATCCAGTTTTGAATCTCCGATTTGTATGCGAGATATTCCTCACCAAAACGCGCTTCCAAGTCTCGTTCCTCCAGTGGTCGAACGAATACATGCCATGTGATTCCAGCCAAGATGACTATAGTGAGTGTGAACCACGAACCGAGCCACCATCCAACCATCAAACCCAGCGAGAGACCACTGATTGCCATTGGATTTCGAACAAATCGATAGGGACCGCGAATAACCAATACACTCGCCGTTTCTAGAGGAAGGGGTGTACCCTTACCCCAATAACTCATCACATAGCCAGTTGTCAGATTCAGAAGACCAAACCCAGTAAAACCAACCCAAGGCAGCCAAGATTGCAATGGCGTACTGAATGTTGGGATATGCAGTGCGTGCTCAGCCTGTACCAACAACCAAGGAACCAGTACGAGACTGATAAACCAGAATACACAGGTGTGGAGAAATGTTCTGAAGATGTGTCCGACCCGAGTTCGCTTTGGAGCTACTCTAAATAAGGGATTGTCAAGCCCTGCAGTCCACGCGGCAAAAAAGGAACCAGCACTTAGTAGAAGCATGCATAGAGTAGCAGCCCATCCTTCACCATTGGTGATGTAGGTTGCTCGGCAAACATAGAGCATGGGGCATACACTGCCACCAACCAAGAACCACGTCAGAGGTCGTATGCTTCCATGCTCTGGTCTTTTCCAGAGTAAGAAAGCACAGATCCAAGAACCCAGTCCCAGAAGGAACAGGTCTGTCCACAGAAGGTCCATGAGTGCCGAGTCTGTCATCCTTGAGGTGCGAAAGAACTCTCTGGAATCAGGAACGAGCCACATCATTAACCACCATCCAAAGATACTTAAACCTTGTAGGGTATAGTAAACCAATGACCCTAACACACGATAACGAGTTTCCGGAGATATAGGGTTGGTTTTGTTTGACATGTGTGTTTGACTTTTGATTGGTGTTTTCAGCAGATAATGAACTACTCTACTATATTTTGATACACTAGTTTGAATCAGGATGGAGATAGAAATGACACTGGGATTGATTTGGCTATTGGCGTGTGGTGAAAAGGACGTCAACGATACGGCCATAGAATCTGAAGACGATACTTCGACGCAAACACAAGATGATAGCGCAACAGATACGGAAGAGATTGAGTCGGATCAGCCTGTATCAAATGGTTGCGGAATACTCCAATCTGCGACTGTCGAGCAACGAACTATGAATAGTTCTGAAGGGGAAAGGGGATATCACTTGGTCGTACCTAGTACGTATGATTCAGATGTGCCCAGTCGATTGATCTTTGGGTATCCGGGGACCAATTGGGTGGGGCTGCAGATTCGTTCTTATCTGGGTCTGGAAGCTCATGCGGAACCCAATGACATCTTCGTCTATCCCGACCCTCTTTGGAGAGACTTTACCGGTTGGGGGAATCTGGGTGGTTGGCTCTTGGGACCACATGCGAGACCTGCAGACGGAATGCAAGATTTGGATTTCACAGCGGCGATTATCGATGCACTTTCGGAGGAGTACTGTATCGATCCCAATCAAGTGTATGCGACTGGACACAGCTGGGGGGGTGATATGGCACAAGTCGTTTCTTGTTTTTTGGGGGACAGATTCAGAGCCACCGTTCCCGTCGCCGCCAATCGCCCCTACTGGTTTGAACCTTCAAATGGTGCTTCTCTTGATTGCGCTGGAGAAACGGCAGTGTGGACGATGTTCGGCAGCAATGAAACGCACTTTACGAGTCAGGCCTATTCAGGTCAATATGGGGATGAGTGCCGCGACTTTTGGTTGGCAGAAAACGGCTGTGATGGATCATCCAGTTATACGGATTTGAACCTTGGACCCAATGCAGAGTGTGTTGAGTTTGATGGCTGCGATGTACAGACTCGATACTGTCTATATGATGGTCAATACGGTCACCAAATACCCAGTGATTATTACGCCGAAGAGACGATGAAGTTCTTTCATTCTTTTGAGTGATTCACATACGGTTTAGATGATCAATGACAGGATTGCAGTCTGATTGACTATTCTTCATACTCTACAAATGCTTGGAAACCGATACCATTTGCCTCCATAGATAGCGTATAGTTTTCTATGAAGAATGTGGGTCCGTCTTGGAAGATTGAAAGGATGTGTTCATCTTTGTGCCCCCAAAAGAAATCAGTTGTGCCAGCTGAGCAGGATTCGTCAGTCAAAGACGTGAACTCAACCGTCATTTGATCTTCAGAGGTGCTGAATGTACCAGATCCTTGATTGCATCCAGTATCGACTTCAAATGTACCATCGTCATAAAAACGAAGGGTGGGATTGGTTGAAGAACCAGAATTACCCGTACTGCGATTCCCACCAGAATCTAAGGCCTCTGTAAAGATGAGGATTTCCCACTTGGTTTCTGTTAACGGAACAAGAGCTGTGGGTACGTACTTTTCCAGAGTGAGGCTGCCATCATCACTTTCCAATTCGAGTATAGAGCCGTCAAAGGTGTAGGTTGGATTGGATTCAAAGAAATCACTTAGCCATCCGTCAACTTGCCCTTCTTCGTCCGAACATGCCATCTCGGTGCCAGATTCCCAGGTAAAGAACAAAGTATCTTCGGTGACCTCTAAAGAACCTTCCTGGTCGTTGCAGGAACTGCCAAAGCTCATATAGTCGCCTTCTTCGGAAATATTTAGATACATCGAATCGAAGTTTATGCCTTCTACCTCAATCAAGGTGAACGTTTCTCCAAATATGGATGGAGAATCTTCTTCTGGGTTTGGAGTTCCAGTGTCCTCAGGGGTATTTGGAGCTGGGTCTGTTTTGGTTTGAGGGTCACATGCGAAGGTGAATAACAGTGTGCTGATAAGAGTAAACACGATAGGATCCCATGGCTATAGTTGATTGTACATGCAACATGTGCAATTTGTATGCCAAATCATTTTTTGGATTCGATATTGATGGGATCAACCGATACGAAGCCGAACGATACGAGACTGAGAGTTCGATTTGCGAACAATGTTTTACAAGATCAGCCTGTTGGATTCGGTTGTATCAACGCCTTGAGCCTTGCGAAGTATTGGTCCATCGCCAAGAAGTTGTGGTAGAACGGGGCGTCAAATATTTCCAGTTTCTCGTTCATATACGTTGCGTTCATAGAGGTTTTGAATCGAACCTCTCGATGTTCGAATTGGTACTCAAAATTGCCGATCATCAAACCGTCATTGAGTGTGGCAACAAGACGCAATAAGTCATTCTCCTTATGCTCTGGACAAGGATGTGGAAACAAAGAGTAGATGATGACGATCGGTTGTTCCGGGTGACACTGAATGAAGGTGTTCCATTTGCCGTTGTGACCTTGAAATTGAGTGCAGATGAGGTTTGGATCGTTGGTGGCAAAGATGGGCCATTTTTTGTAGGTAAGGAAGGCCGCTGCCGTGTCTTTAAGACTGATCATGATGGTCCTGCTGGATGAGGGATCTAATGAGCGATGTTTTTGACGATGCCGGACAATGTCTCTACACCAGTGCGGGCTTTGCCGGCAAGGTTGTCTGGATTGGTACCAAATGCGCTGAAGAGGTCTTGAATGACATTCATGGCATGGGTACCACGAATGGTGGACGTTGCCAACTGGATATCGTTCAGGAAATTGGCAAAAGAACCATCTTGTTGTAGAGAGAGCAATGCATCTTCATTGCCAGATTGTAAGTTCTTTAGCAGTGTGGTTAAAGCATCGGATTGTTGCACATCCATTGAGGCTCGCATTTTGATCTCAGCCAAGAGATTCAAATACTGAATGTTTCCATCGTGATTGAACATTTCTGACCATACCAACCCCAAGAGTTTGTCTCGTTGAGTGGGATCTCCGAGGACAATATCCACCTGATTGGGGTGCTTTTCAATCCACATCAGTACATTCTTTTGTGGGATATCTATTTGCTGGGCTGTACCTGGATCAAGTGGGTCAAAGCCTTGTTCTTCGATGCGCTTGCGTTCAGTATCAGAGATGTTCTTTCTAAATAGCAATTCTTGTTTTAAGATATTCAACTCGAGTTTCCACCGTCTAAAATACACCTTGTCGATCTCTGGAGTGAAGTGCTTCGAGAGTAGAGACATGTCCTGTTCAACCCTTCCCAGCAAAGAGTTCAAGACCCAGTCGATGGCTGTTTGACCTTGTTCGACGTCAACCTGTGGGGTTTGTGTCATTGCCCAGTAGCGAAGCTGACGAATGACGCCGAGTAAAAAGACCTTCGCCAGTTCTGTAGTGGCAGGATTTCGAATGGCATCGTTGTAGAATCGAAGGTTGTTTTGGACGTCTTTTAAGATGGTTGTCGGAATGCTCTCTCGCATGTTTTGCATAAATTCTGCATCTAGAGGCATTGCTGGGAGCTGCTTCTCGCGGGTTCGCACAGCGATATCGTCGTCTTCATCATTGACGAGCATGTCCTTTTCCATGTTCTCTGTCACAACCCGTTCGACGACTGGAGTTTCAACAGCTTTACGCTGCAGAGGCTCTTTGATGTAGTCTTGTACAAAGTCTTCTCGCCACTGGATGACTGTATCTGAGTCGTCAAATGGTCTTTCTTTTTCTTCGCGTTTGCGCTTTTTGAGTTTGAGTTTTCGACCCATAATGCTCTCGATCTATTTGCGATGTCGACTGTATCAGAAGGATACATTTCCGGTGAGTGCAAGGTGTCCATTGTCAACAGTGGAGGTTAAATTGGACAAGGTCACCCCAGCAAAAGAGGGGACGGGTATTTCACTGATTGCGTCGGTGAAGCTTGGAAGCAACATTGGAATGACGGCATCCAACAGTGTTTCGGTACCGCGTGCGCCCTCAAGTGGGTAGACCACATCAAAATAGGATATGGGTTCACCAACCGTTGCCATGATGGAAGTGGAGTTGACAGACATGTCGATTGGAGCGAAGATGTGGGTGTAGATCTCCAATCGGATGTCTCCAGCGCTGTAATCGCCATTGTGAACAGCAAGATACAGCTCTCCCATCTCGAAATCCAAGGTTGACAACGTTGAATCGAAGGTCACGATGGGTGGCAGCAGAGGCTCAATCGTGATTCGTAAATCAGAGGAGTTGGGGAACAACGCTTCGAGGTCACCAGAAGAGACACCCAACTCAGATAAACTGAGTTCCTGAGAGATAAACCCAGAGCCCCAGACTTGATAGAGAAGCTGGTTGATGACATCGGTGGACAGTGCAAGGTTGAATCCAGAGTTGCTGGCAAATGTCGGTGCAGCATAGCCTTCAGCAAAGGAACCGAGTCCGGTGTCATTCAGTGCCCAGGTATCCGCCATGACATTGGTCTCCAAACCAAAACCCAGTCCATGATTGTCGGCAAAGATCGATGACGGGTAGGCTGAAAGAGTGAAGGTAGAGCCCATTAAATCAAATGAAGTTGACAGCTCCAGACTCTGCAAGAAATCGTTTAGCAATGGTGGTACTTGACCGGACAGGACGTTGGACACTTCATCTTCGAGTAAGTCTGCAATGCTCCCCTCAAAGAGGTTGACGATAAAGTTGAGCACAGAGCCCCAACCACTGAGAGAAACATTGAGCCCGTTGATGTTCGAAGAAGTACTGACGACGTCGGTATACACTTGTCCATTGCTGACATAGGGGTTTAAGATGACCTCTGCAATGACCGACGAGGCAGAGACACTCCCACTGAAGTCTGGGCAGGGCTGCCACCATGACCCTCCGTTGAGTGGGACGTCTAGATCCATACTGATGCTGGGTAAGGTCATCGTCAGTTTAATATTGCCATCACTTTGTGGGTCAATGTCGAGTTCAATGTTGCCATAGTTGAGGTTGTACACGTTTACATAAGCTGTGCACCACGCAACACCTTGGCTGGCGAGTGGGTTTGCCGGTAAAACGCTTCCGATATCGATGTTGCCAACGATGGATTCAAGATTGTCCTCCAACGAGTTCACGCCATTTGCACCGAGATAAGCCTGAATGGCATCGTCAATGCCTTCATCTTTCGGTTCAAAATTTCCAGAGAGTACCGCTCGAGAGTCGTTGCTGATGTTGCTGTCACTGTCGATGGCTTCTGATTCTACAACGGTGATACCGTCGTCGAGGTCTATCGAAGTGCTAAAATTCCCAGAGGCATCCGGTTGTACAACGAGTCCATCGACTAGTAGCGCATTGAGACTGCTGTACTCTTCAATCACGGTTCCAGAAACAGTGGTGCTGACATCTTCAGTCCAAAACCCACGTGTAGGGGTTGCAACGGCCAGTAATGGACCAGAAGAATCAATGAGTATCGGGCCGTGAGAGTCAATCAGTTCTGTACCGTCTTCTTTGAACGTGTTGGCATAGAGCGTGTAATAGCCTTCATCCAAAAAAGTGATGATGTTGTAGGAAACGGAAGATGTCCCGAGACTGTCAGCCCACAGAGTCCATTCGTTGTCCAGCAGATTCCCAAATCGGTCTTCGACGATGACATCACATTGAACAGAGTCATACTTTTCCACGTCGCCTTCTGGGACAACGAGTGTGATGGAGTCGGCCTCATCTGGACGGACTTCCAAAAATTCTGTATCGCCGATCTCGCCGTACCATGCACTGATGCCGTAGACATCTGCCACAGTACTGAACACTTGGCCGCTGCTAATGGTTAAATCCAAACTGTCCGCGTAGACTTCAAACTCAGATTCCATCGCGGGGTCGCGTACACGATTCCCAAAGCGATCCAACGCCCATACACGGTACGGGATGTTTTCTCCTGCTTGTGCGACACTCTTGTCTATTTGTAAATCTAAAAATTCGACAGCCAGAGGGCTTACACTGAGGGGTATTTGCTGTTCAAGTACAATTCCAGGGATGTCTTCTTCACTCACGAAGTCATCTTCTGTGGGGATATATATCGCACGAATGGTCAGTGTATGTTCACCTGCCATAACGGGCATCAGAGTTGTGTTGGTGGTGTGCAAATCACTTTCAATGTCGGAAGCAATGCTCCAGGTTAGGTTGTCTTCGATCTCATTGTCATTCTGATCGCGCACTTCAACAGTGTAAGTGAGAATATCTCCAGCGAGCGCAGATTCTGTAGAGACGGTTGCTATCAGTTGAAGACGCAATGTCTCTTGGACGCTTTCTTCATCTACCGGTTTTACATCCACAGAGGTGCTACAACCGACCGTTGTCATCCATAAAATGAGTCCCAAGGATGGAATGGTTCCACGCATAATGGCTCCAAAACAGAAGTTTAGGCTATGGATCTAGATTGAATTCTAAGGAAACTCGAACAATCCATGCTCTAAAAAGAGTATACTACATAGGATGATGTACCACTGTACTTCTTTCATTTCCACTGTAAATCTTAGTCCGCAGCGACATTTGGATACGGTATGAATTTGCTATTTCTGACAAACATATTTTTGGGTACGGCCACCGCAGAGAATTTGACCTTTGAAACAGGGCAGGCCCTCGCGGTTCATTTGCCGACGGGTGGACTGGATCAGATTGGAGTCGCCCTTCAAAATGTTTTGCCTTCGTCGATCACTGTTGCGGCGGGGTTCAATGATTTGGAGTGTTCTTCAACCACAACTGTGACCTATGCCATTGAAGAGATGGAACTAATCTTTGCCATCGACGATGTAGAGTTTGTCACGCAGAATGGGTATCTGGATCTGTTGGTGACGGGACACATTGGTTCGAGTGAGTCAACAGCAACGATAACGGGAGACTGCAGTGTGTTGACAGATTTGAATGAGGTGTGCGCAGTGCAGCTCGGCACAACACCATTTACCTTATCGATGTCGATGCGGATTGAACTGACTGAGACAGAGCTGGTTGTGGAGGCGGACGAGCCCATCTTTGAAGTGGCTCCGATAACGAATCCTTTGGAAGATTGTGTGTTGGCGGATGGTCTTGATACGGTGTTGGGACAAGATCCATATGTATTTTCAAACTTGCTGCAAGAAGCGGTTGAGCCCGAACTTGACATCGTTCCGCAAACGATAGAGAACAATCTTTCCGATGTACTAGAGACATTGATTGTATCGGAAGACATAGACCTGTTGGGTAAGGAACTGTCCGTTCTGTTGGAGCCGTCAGACGTGCGCGTTGACGAATCTGGAATCGTACTCGGGTTTGGTGCGGATATTTCTGTTCCCACACCCAATGTGTGTGTCAATCCCTCTGAGTGGCTTCCCCCTGAAGACAACGATTGGCCGGTGTTTTCAGGTGAGATGTTTGTAACGGGACTTCGATATGACATTGGCGTCTTTGTTGGACAGCATTTTGTCAATCAAGTGCTCTATGCCGTTTGGGCATCGGAGGCGTTGTGCTTAGACGTCTCCGCCTTTACAGGACTGGAATTCACAGGCGATTTCGCCTCGGGTTTCTTTGGAGAACAGCTGGGCGTTTTGATGGGCGAGAAGGTCGTTTCTATGACCTTAGAGTCCCGAAACCCACTTCATGTTGAATTCTCCGATGATCAGCCACCGATTCGAATTGCTGCGGATGGACTGGTACTTCAGACGCGTGGAGAATTGCTTGATAGAGAGAGTCTATTGCAATCTGTGGAGATGGGGGCAGACCTCGGATTTTATTTCGACTTGCAAAACAGTCGTCTTACGATGGATGTTCCGATTGAGTCTCAAGATTTCTTTTACGCCGAAGAATACTTTGAAGTCTTACCAGAAGGATACTCTGCAGGAGTCCCCAATTTAATAGATCTGGCACTTGGATCTGTAATTACCGAGGACATGTTTCCAACGTTGATTTTGCCCAAGATTTTGGGCATCGAACTCAGCGATATCATTTGGCAACCATCGTCGGATGGAGCGTGGATTGGTGGACACATCATTTTAGATGTGGACGATATACAATCCACAGAGATTGCAGGTTGCTCAGGGGACTCCCTAGGGTGCAACGGTAGTGGTCCAACCATCGATATTGACATCGACAATATTCTTGGGTGTGACGATGCGACCGTTGGTTGTGAGGGTGGTTGCTCTCAATCGACGGACGGAACGATCACGCTTAGACTCCCAGCAGGTAGGGTGTTTGGATGTCTTTTGCTCATTTCAGTGGTGCTCATTCGTCGACGTGAACCGGAGACAAGCAGATGAAGATGCTTGGTGACTTGATTCAATGGGTTCGACGTGAAGAGTGGATCCGCGATATCTTTCGGATTCAAGAGGCACACTTGCCAGACTGGCAGCAAAGAATCCTTTTTGTGATTCGAAAACTGCTGTCTAGCTGGTTGCGGTTTCGAGATTCCAGATCCGCCATTCAAGTGGGGGCACTTAGTTATTTGACACTCATATCTCTCGTGCCCGTACTTGCCTTTTCATTTTCCATTGTGAAAACGTTGGGGCTCCACCAGCAATTGCAAAATGATGTGATTGATCCATTGCTAAATCAGTGGATTCCAGCCGAACAAGCCCCCGAGTTGCGTAGTGGTATTGAACAGATGCTTCTTTTTGTGGAGCATACAGATGTGTCTTCGCTGGGTGTGATCGGGCTGGTGACGCTCGGTTATGCCGTTATCCGAATGCTCAGTGCTGTAGAGATAGCGATGAATGATCTTTGGGGTGTCCGTCGGCCGAGGACCCTCATGCGTAAAGTTGCCGATTATCTGTCGGTAT
>CAJWHX010000009.1 GCA_913040875.1 uncultured Pseudomonadota bacterium
AAAACTTTTTCCATAGTTTCGAGATACATTCTTTCTTGAGTTACTTCTTTTGCTTTATCATACTCAGTAAATATAGAAACGAACCTGCTCGCTTCACCCTCCGCTGATGCTACAAATGTAGGGAGCGAAGAAAAGTACATTGAAAAGATCATCTCTGATGAGCGAACAAACTCTTTGATTGTCATGGCAAATGAAAATGCTCTCGAAACGATCATCAAGTTGATTAAAGATTTGGACGTCGACGTGGATCCAGCCTCTAGAGCACAGATACATGTGGTCTATCTAGAACATGCAAAAGCCGAGGATATCGCACAAGTACTCAGCAATCTGTCCAACAACACAAGCGGAAACTCACGAAACAGTTCTAGAAACAATTCACGGAACAACTCTAGAAACAATTCTAGAAACTCTAGAA
This sequence comes from uncultured Pseudomonadota bacterium, assembly GCA_913040875.1. The sequence continues at coordinate 416 of CAJWHX010000009.1, forward strand.
ACAACAACAACAACGGTAAAGGTGCTGCCACCGGTGATACCAAAAGTAATTCCTCAGCAGTTGCCGCATTTGATTCCGGCATTCGAATCACACACGATGAAAATACAAACTCTTTGGTCATCATCGCCACACCCGATCAGATCCAATACGTCAAACAGGTAATCGAAAAGCTAGACATTCGGCGCAAACAGGTTTTTGTTGAAGCGGTAGTGTTAGAGCTGGCGAGTGATGAAACTTTTGACTTTGGACTCGGAGCACACTTGGGTAAGCCCAACGACGATGGCTCTCTGTCCATCTTCAGCTCTCAGTTAAATGGTTCATCCTTTGGCCTTTCGGCAGATCTTCTCAGTGGAATGGCAATGGGTGTCTTTGGAGAGCCCGTCTCTGTCAATGTGAGCGATGGACTTGGAGGGAGCGCTTCGATGTCTGTACCTGCTTTCGGTATTGCACTGAACGCACTGCAGAGCAATTCTTCTGTCAACATTTTGTCCACGCCAAACATTTTGACTCTGGACAATGAAGAGGCCGCCATTATTGTGGGTAGAAATATTCCATTCCCAGTATCGACTGGTCGGGACAACAACAACAATCCCATCATTTCTTATCAGCGAGAAGATGTTGCCATCACCTTGAAAGTGACCCCACAAATCAACGAATCCAACTACGTGACGCTAACCGTATTTCAAGAGGTCCAGGAAGTTGAAGAAGATTCTCAAGGATTGGATGTAGCCACAGCAGGGTTCATTACGTCCAAGCGTTCTGCAGACACTACAGTTCTAGTTAAAGACAATCAAACCGTTGTCATCGGTGGACTAATAGGAACCACTGATACCAGTGTAGCGACCAAAGTTCCCATCTTGGGAGATATCCCCATCATCGGAAAAGTTTTCCGCGGGAACAGACAGTCCTCTCGTAAATCCAATATGCTCATATTTTTGACACCACACGTTATCGATGATGAGAGTGATTTGGAAGAAGTGTACAGAGTCAAGGTCGCCCAAAGACAAGAGTTTATTCGTCGATTCTACGGAAAAAGCAGACAACAACAAGAGAACGAACTGGAAAAACTGCTTCAATACAGCATGAACCACATCGACAAGCCGTCTGTATACAGAGGCAATGAACGTTCTGAGAACAACTGGGAAGTCATTGGATCTCAGGCGCCTGTTGCTGAACCGATTGAAGGGGCTACCAATACAGACTCCAATGCGAGCTCTGAAGAAACCACACCAGCAGCTGACACAGAAAATGAAACAGTTGAGGCACCTCGCATCGAATCTACTGAAGAATCCAAGTCTACAAACGACACCGATTCAACAGAAGACAATACCGAAACAGATTCGCAAATAGAGGAGACGCCGTAATGGGAATCCGACGCGTCGCCAGGGTCTCTTTTGAATACAACAGTCCTTCCATAGCCGAAAAGGCGAAAAGTACTGGGATTCTGCACCTAAATGATTTAACTGTTGAACAAATTGATGTTCAATTCATTAGACCGCTCTCTCTCGGTCTTGTTCGAGATCAAATGGCACTCCCTCTATGGGTTAAGGACGGGCATTTAGAAGTTGCGATCGGTGATCCCAGTCAGTTCCAACTTCTCGATGAATACCGAATATTCTTTGGCAAACCCATCCGTCCGGTTCTAGTTGACAGTACCAAACTCCCCGCGTGGATCAATCAAGCGTTTGATCGTGCCACTCAATCAGCCTCTGCACTAATGGAAGAGATGGAACGAGATGGTGAAGTGGAAAAAGACGGTGAGATTCTGATCGGTGAAGATCTACTGGACAATCCACAAGCAGCTCCAATCGTTCGCTTTGTAAACTCATTGCTCAGCCAAGCGATCAAACAGAAGGCCTCTGATATCCATATTGAACCCTTTGAAAAGGATCTTGAAGTTCGCATGCGGGTAGATGGTGTGCTTCAAACGGAAGTTCAACCACCCAGTGCATGGAAGGGACAGTTGGTTTCTCGTATCAAGGTGATGGCGTATTTGGATATCGCAAAGAAAAACGTTCCTCAGGATGGTCGCATTCGTACACGTATGGCTGGGCGGGCGATCGACATTCGTGTTTCGACAATGCCAGTGAGACACGGTGAACGAGTTGTAATGCGTATTTTGGAGAAGCAAACCAACTTTTCCTTAGACGGCGTGGGAATGGCAGCCGATACTCTCTCTCGATTCAGAGAGGTGATCAAGATCCCGTATGGAATTATTCTGGTGTGTGGTCCGACAGGATCTGGTAAAACGACGACATTGTATTCAGCGTTGTCCGAAATCAACTCTCCCGATAAAAATATCCTGACGATTGAAGATCCCATTGAGTACGAACTCAAGGGAATTGGTCAAACACAAGTCAATCACAAAATTGGTCTCAACTTTGCACGGGTGGTTCGAGCCCATTTGCGTCAAGATCCCGATGTGATTCTTATCGGAGAGACTCGTGACAAGGAAACCGCTGAAAATGCCATCCAAGCTTCATTAACCGGTCACTTGGTGTTCTCGACAATTCATACGAATGACTCCCCCACATCATTTACCCGCTTGATCGACATGGGAATTGAACCCTTCTTGGTCGCCACCTCAATTACAGCTGTGTTGGCGCAACGTCTGGTTAGACGACTCTGTACACACTGCAAGGAACCTTATGATCCTAGCCCATCGGACCTAAGAAAGATGGACATAGAATCGCATATGGATCTGTTTTCTGGCGTATTGTATAGAGCAAAGGGATGCCCCGAATGTTCAAACAAGGGATACTCTGGTAGAATGGGGATTTATGAACTGATGGTCGTCGATGAAGAGATCCGCCGAGTTGTAGCACAAGGAAAGGATGCCGCCACCATCATGCAGCTCTGTGTATCCAAAGGAATGCGGACCCTCCGAGGAGACGGAATGCTCAAGGTATTGGAAGGATCCACTTCTCTAGATGAAATCTTCCGAGTTGCTTCAGGAGGCTGAGCATGGCGGCATTCGAATACAAAGCGCTTGCAGCGAATGGAAAGAAAACCAGTGGGATCATCAACGCCGACAATAAAAAACAGGCTCGTTCTCAACTGAAAAAAAAGGGACTCTTTCCCACTGAAGTCAAAGAGCAGCAATCCGGCAAAGCGACCAAAGGAGAAGGACTCAGTATTGAAATTGATTTCTCCAAATTCTTTGAACGGGTTTCCGCTCAAGAGTTGGCTGAAATGACGAGTCAGATGGAAACGCTGATTCGAACCTCTATTGATATTGCAGAAACGCTTGAGATCTTAGCGGATCAAACAGAAAACAACATGTTAAGACTAGCCCTTGTCGAAATTAAAGACAAAGTCCAAAAGGGAGAGTCTCTCTCATCAGCGATGAAAGAACATCCAAAGATTTTCAATAATCTGTACGTATCCCTAGTAGAAGTCGGCCAAGAAACCGGAAGACTGGATGATATCTTGGCTCGATTGAGAGAGTACACTGCAAAGATGGTGGACTTACAACAAAAGGTGATCAAAGCGGTCAGTTATCCACTCCTTACAATGTTTATCTCCGGTGCCGTTGTTCTAGGAATCTTCATCGGTGTAATCCCCCGTATTCGAAAGCTCTTTGATACGTTTGGAGCTACCCTTCCCTTACCCACTCAAATCGTACTTGCGATTAGTGACTTCTTACTCAATCGCTGGTACATCCCACTTATTTTGGTGTCCGTCTTTGCCTATACATTCCCAAGATGGTTGAAAACCGAAAAGGGACGATACACTTTTGATACATGGCTGCTCAAACTGCCCTTCTTCGGGAACCTCTTTCGAATGATTTCGACCTCTAGATTTTCCAGAACATTGGCAACTTTACTTCGAGGTGGGCTTCCCCTAGCCGACGCGTTGCCGATTGCACAAAATGTGCTGGGAAATGTGGTACTCGAGGAAGTGGTCTCAGAAGCAACAGACAACATCATCAAGGGAAATGCCTTTGCCACACCACTTTCCGATTCGGGACAGTTTCCTCCATTACTCGTTCGCATGATCGCCGTTGGCGAACGCACTGGCGAGATGGAACACATGCTTGTAGAGGCTTCAGATGCCTATGACCAGCGTGTCGATACCAAACTGAACTCCCTTGCTTCGGTAATTGAACCGTTTATGATGGTGGGGCTGGGAGGAATTGTTCTCCTCATCGGCTCTTCTGTACTATTGCCATTGCTGAACATGTCGGCCTTGGCTCGATAATTCACACTCTCTACTCTCAATATAAATTAGGAGATCCATATGAAAAGAAATCTATTGACCCGTGCAGCCCGTAAAGGGATGTCTCTCATTGAAATCGTAGTTGTCCTCGCTATCCTAGGTATCTTGGCAACCGTAATCGGTGGCTCAATGCTTGGAGCGCTCGACTCTGCAAATCAAGACACCACTCGCATTGCCATTGGCCGCGTCAGCTCTGCTCTTGATATGTACGCTGCAAAACACAGAGGGAAATACCCTTCTACCAGCCAAGGATTGGTCTCTGCAAAAACATTGATGCCAAATGGTGAAGTCCTATTGGACGCCTGGGGCTATGATTTTGTATATCTCAGTCCAGCCCAAGGTTGTGACGCCAAATATGAAGTAAAATCCCTTGGTAAAGATGGCAAAGAAGGTGGTGTTGAATTCGATATGGACATCAGTTCATGCAACCTGAATGGTGAGGAGTAGTCTCCTGTATGCGTCGTGGAATGACCCTCATAGAACTGGTGATCGTAATAGCGATCGTCGGAATGATCGCAGCCATTGCTGCGCCAAGTCTCAATTCGATTTTGGGACTTGAGCAGCAATCGTCTGTCAAAGAAATGGGGCAAACCATGATGTGGCTTCAAGAAGAAGCCGCGATGCGAAACGTCGCATTTCGCATGGAGATCAATTTGGATCGCAATCAATGGACCGTTGAACAAGGCGATCCAACATCCTTAATATTTGCAACTCCGGAAGAAGCAGAAGAGTTTCGCGATGAACAAAAGTCTCAGATGCGACGATTCACAAAGCGCCAAATCGAGTCTGGAGAAGTCGAAGTAGCAGAAGACCCTTCGAAGTTTGGAACCATTGAGGACCCTCTGTTTGAGACCAAACAGACTCTGCCGGAAGGATTGCAATTCGCTTTTGTTTATACTCCTCAATACGGCGAGGACGGGGTGGAGCCCAACTTGGATCTCCCCGATGATCCAGAAGATGAAGCGGTCGCACACATCCACATCTTTCCAGACGGGACTGCTGAACACACGGTCATTCGCATCATTGAAGTGGAAGACTCTGACAGTGGCTATTCTCTGGAAATGGATCCAATGGGGGGAATGGTACGGCTCACAAACGAGATTCTGGACCCTCGAAACTCTTTGGACTGGATCCCCGACGAAGGACCTGATTTCCGATGAGTATATATCTTCGCCAGCACCATAAATTTAGAGGGGTTCGTTTCAGTTCCCAGCGTGGTTTCAGCTTGATTGAAATCACAATTGCTTTATCGATTCTGGTTCTCGCTTTGTCTATCCTAGTCGAAAATCAAGGCTTTGCTGCATTCATGACTCGAGATGCGGAAAAGATTCGAATCGCTACAATGCTGGCAGAGGAGAAAATGATTGAGGCTCAGCTGCATCTAGAATTGGAAGGATGGAAAACGTCAGACATCGATGAAGATGGTGACTTTGATGACTTGGGATCAGAAGAATTCCGTGGATCTGGAAGCAACCTAGATTTGGATGATGAGTTTGAAGACTACAAATGGGCGTATACCATCCGCAAAATTGAAATGAACATGCCTCCTGATATGGGCGGTATGATGGATGATATGATGGGATCTGGCTACTATGGCGACCAATCTCAAAATGAAGATGTTCAAAACAATCAAATGGATCTGGGAGACATTGGGATTTCCTCAGACATGATCACAGAATACCTCTCCGATTACATTCGTGAAGTGCGAGTCATGGTCTGGTGGGAAGAGGATTTTGAAGAAACGGGAGATTATGTCGAACTGCTCACACATGTCGTCAACCCTTCAGGCGTAGTCACCGACCCTGAAGTCGAGGAAACGCAATGATGTTCTCTCGTTCCAACCGTGGCCTCACACTGATTGAAGTGGTCATCTCACTGGGCATTTTGGTGTTCATGGGCGCCATGACCTGGCAAACGATCGCTGGCTCTTTGATGCTAAGAGACATTTTAGAATACGAAGACTCGGTGTCTAGAAGTGCCCGAGTTGCCATGGATCAAATCAAAAAGGAGATCCGAGTAGCGTTTCTGACCTCCAACACGGCAGCGGTCAATACTTACCAAACAGTATTCATCGGTAAAGACGGTGGCGACGAGGACCAACTGTGGTTCAATTCGATGGCCCACAGACGTAAATATGTCGGTGCTCGAGAAGGTGACCAAGCTGAAGTGACATTGTGGGTGGAGAAAGGCACTCGCGAAACAGAACAGGTGCTCTTTCACAGAGAATCTGGAAGGGTCGATCACGAACCCGAAAAAGGAGGCGTGGTCCTACCGATGATCACCCACGTCAAAACCTTCAATCTTCGCTATTTGGACGGTACCATAAACGAATGGACCGACGAGTGGGACTCCACTGGTCCTGACCAAAGCAACAGACTGCCAAGGGCCGTTGAGATTACATTGGTCATAGAAAAGGAACACCCAGAAACTGGAGATGAGCAAACGTTCACATTCTTGAACACAGTCGTATTGGAAACAGCCGTTCCAATGAAACGATCTTTGCTCGCTGGAGATGGTGGTGGGAGGAAGCTGCCGATATGAACCTCCAAACCAGACAACATAGACGTTCCGGAGTGGCATTACTCGTAGCGATCACAACCGTTGCGATGCTAACCATTATGGTTACCGAGATCACCTACATTGCTAGAATGCGTCTCATGACGGCAAGCAACCAACGTGACCGTGTTCAAGCGTACTGGCTTGCAAAGTCAGGGACAGGAATTTATCAGTTGATCTTGGCAGCCAACAAGCAAATTGGAAAAAATGAGTTCATTCAGCAGTTTGGACTGGGAGATTCTTTGTGGCAGATGGTGCCGTCTCTCAACACGGGGATGATGCGGATGCTTTTCGTATCAGACTCAGCAGGAAGCGATGTCGATGAAGAAGATATCGAAACCTTTAAGTCTGAGGGAACCGTTTCTGAAAAGGTTGCGGAAGAGTCTAGAGAAGGTGGCGTATTCAACGATAGAAACTTTCTAGACTTCTCTGGAGACTTCTCGGCTGAAATCACCGATATGGAGTCCAAAATTGATATCAATCAGCTGGGTTCCGAAGGCGATGTTTTGCAAGATTCTCCTACAGCATCGAGACTGTTCTCTCTGATGAGCGGTGAAGACAACGACCAATGGTTTCTAGAACGCAACTTGGATCGCTGGGAATTGATTGGGAACTTGAAAGATTGGATAGATCAAGACACCTATCGTTCTGGGGGATTGGGGGGTCAAGAAGACTCTCTGTATGCCAACGAAGACCCTCCGTACCTTTCAAAGAATGCCAAATTTGATACCACCGATGAAATTCGCTTGATTGAAGGCTGGAACGGAGAACTCTTTGAGAAGTTTCGCGATAAGCTGACCATTTGGAGCCGAGGAAAATTCAACCTCAACTCTTTTGACGAAGAGATGCACCGAGCTTTGATTCGTGCAACGTCTCTCTCTCAACCTTCGGACGCCCAATTAGACATGTGCTTCGCCGGAACCGAAGGTTCTGTACTGTCTGCGTGGGACGTCGCTTCGTTCAACACTGGACAGGATTATGCAACCTTTGTGATGAACAACTGCGGTATAGAACTTGATGCATCGAAGATCACCAACGTAACCAAGCAGTCACAAGTTTTTGAAGTGATCAGCACGGGCATGGTGGGAACCAGCACCGTTACGATTACAACCATTTTCGACTATTCCGGATCAAGCACTGGTAGAGTCAAGTACATACGGATTGAATAACATGCACACTAAAACCACAACCATCGAGGTGACACCATGATGATCGGATTGGACATCGGTACCGAAGTCATTCGCGCGTGTCTGTTTGAAGGCACCTTTGGACGCTACACATTCTCGAAAACACTTGAGGAACCCATCCCTCGTAGCTACCTAGATCTTGGCATTCCGATAGATTCGGATGACGAGGACACGGAGGAAGTGGACCCAGACATTCTGGCCCAAGCAGACTTGGAACGACGTCAATCAGGTGCCATCCATGCGATGCTGCGAAAATTTCCAAATGCGGCAGTCGTAACACATCAATCTGCAACTCAAGTGAGTCTACGAACGGTCACGCTACCGTTTACCGACAGTAAACTGATAGCAGAAGCGCTACCGTCCACCGTTGAGGAAATGGTACCGTTTGATTTGGATGATCTCCAAATACAGCATCAAATCTTGAGCTTGGACAACGAATCTGAAGTATTGGTATTAATCACTCGAGAAGACATTATTGAAAGCCACTTAGACAAACTCGAAGGACTCGGTATCAATCCCCAGCACATCCTTATAGACGGAGACATTCTTGGATATTATGCGTCGCAGGGTGTGCAAACCGTGCTTCACTGTGCAGACAACTCCATAGCATGCGGTGTATATCGTGATGGAAAAACATTGGGATTTAGAACGCTGGTCGCAGATCTATCCTCCATGGAAAAGGAAGATCCGACATTGGGTAAGGAGATAATTGAGCGAATACGTTCAACACTGATCTTCTTCGAAGACACACATACAGTCGACATTGAGGAGATATTGCTCTCTGGTGAGGCTGCGATGGATGACTCACTCCTAGATGAACTGCGCTCAGAAATGGGTGTTCCTTGTTCAACGATTCCGTTGCCCCGATCGATTGACAGCAAATGGGGATTGGCATATGCACTGGCGCAAAAGGGATGCGGAAACGGTCATGGACGCGAGTTTGATCTTCGTTCTGATAAGTTTGCCTATCAAGGAAATATCCAGCGCATTGCAACTGCCCTACAGTATCTAGCGGTCCTATCCTTACTTGGATTTATTGGATACGCAGGCTGGTTTTGGACCGAGTTGGCAACAATCAACAAAGAGATCGCCTCTCTTGAAGAAGAGTTGGTGTCCCAAATCAAAGAAACCATGCCAGATTTGCCAGATTCCGTCGTTTCCAATCCATCCACGGTCGTATCCCTCATGCAAGAAGAGATTACAACATCCACAGATAAACTGGATAAACTTGGGTCCATCACCGCAGATGAACCACCAACACTGACGTTGGTGAAAGCAATATCGGAGGGCATGCCTCCTCATGAAAAGGCCCGTATTGATGTCAATGAAATGGTCATTTCTAAAACCAGCATCAACCTGAAAGCTGAAACCGACGGATTTCAAACGGCAACCGAAATCGAACAAGCCTTAAAACAACATCCTCGTTTCAAGCAAGCTCAAAAAGCCGATGAGAAAAGTATGCGAGATGGCATCCGATTCTCAATCATCATCCCACTTGAAGTCGAAGACACAGAGGAGGACGGATAATGTCAGCAGTCCAAATATACAAAGAGAAGGCACTCGATACCTTAGCTGCACTGCCGCCCCGAGACCGAATCCTAGCTGTTGGACTTATCGTCTCAACGTTTTTTGGGGGATTGGGCTTTGGGGTCTACAGCATGAACAAAAGGTTGAACTCGGAGCGTCAAGAAATTGAGCGCGTGGGCAAGTCTGTAGAACTCATTCAAGTGTTGCAAGCCGAACAAGCAGCTCTAGAGTCTGAAGTCGCTCAGATTGAAGAGTCGCTAGCCAAAAATGCGACGACGGACCTCTCTGCATTCCTTGAACAGTCGGCAACCAAATCTGGCTTCAATCCAAAAGAAAAGAACATGCAAGTACGAGAAAAGAGTACCTCAAAAGATGGACGGCTTCAAGAGAAGGTCTTCTCTGTCAGCCTCAGCAATCTAACCACAGAAGAATTTGCCAAGTTTCTCTTCCAAACCGAGACCTCAGGCTATCCCTTGCAAATCCAAACCAGTACGGTCAAACGACGAAAGCGTAGTGATGGGGTCAACCTCAACTTGAGTTTAGACATCGCTGCATACAAGCTCGTGGAGGAAGAATGAAACGCGTTCTCATTGCAGCCGGTGCCTTTATTTGGGGCATCGTAGTCTTTCGCATTGCTCTTGGTGTTCACTTTCCGACTGAGGCTATCAAAAATAGAGCGTCGGTTGAGGTATCAAAGTCTACCAATGATTCGATGCAGCTGAAAATCGGGGATATGGGACTCGCATCTGTTTTCGGTCTCAAAGCCTCCGATTCAATTCTATACACCAAAAATTCCGATGGAGAATCTGTACCCAGCGTTGTCGTCGATCAACTGAGCGTAGTCCTCAGTCCAATTCAAACGTTGTTTGGAGCCTTGGGTCTGTCGGTAGATGCAGATATCATGGGCGGAAACGTTGCCGTAGATGTCAGCGGAGATTCTTTTCAACCGAGTGAAATGGATATTACGGGCGATGTGACTGGCTTGGATCTCAATCTCATTCCAATCAATTCCGATGCATTTGAAGCTGTAATTCAAGGAAAACTCACCACCCATGTAGAAGGGTCTTTTCCACAAGAGAAACCCCACAAAAACTCCGAAGGTCGATTTACACTCTCGGTGGATGGTCTCAGCATTTCTGGCGCGAAGGCCTCTGGGATTGAGCTCCCTGCACTGGATTTTTCTGAAGTGAGCATCGCTGGTCTTTTTAAGAACGGCAAACTTGAAATCACCGATGCCAACATCATCTCTGAGAGTATTGGTCTCGGGATTGAAGGAGACATCATTCTCGCCAAGGTATGGAATCGCTCTCGATTGCGCCTCACGCTGGAACTAAAACTGGGCTCAGAGTTCTCATTGATAGCCAAAATGCTTCCACAGCTTAAAAACAACAAAGTGGGTGAAGAAGATGGGAGCGGTATTTACAAGCTCAACGTGATTGGAACCATCAAAGATCCACGCATCAAAAGCAACAGTTCCAGGCGACCCAGTCGAGCCAATCGACCGGATACGAAAAGCATCGAGAAGAATGACCGCCCTACGGATACCAAAAGTCCAGAAGAAAAACGGCGAGAACGACGAGAGCGGATCGAGGCTCGAAAGAAGGCACAAGAGGCTCGAAAGAAAGCTGGTGGAGTCGATATGCAGGATAGACCAATGCGAGATCGACCAAACCGCCCTCTGTCACGCGTTCCAGCCTTGGAGCGGGATGAAGATATGGAAGATGAGGATGAAGATATCATTGAACCGGGAGATGACATCATCGAACCTGGAGATGAAGAGGACGATGGGGATTTCGAACCAGGTCAGGACGATGATGACGATATCAATGACGATGAACCCAGTGATGAAGACGAATAAGAACTGAGCATCATCCGACTGGAGACTTGTGTTTTTCCACCAGTCGGATGCGTTCAATCACCATTTCCTTGTCGATGGCTTTGAGCATGTCGTAAATGGTGAGTGCAGCAGTTGTAACGGCTGTGAGTGCTTCCATCTCGACACCTGTTTTCCAGACGGTGCCAACGGTCGATAGAATGGCTACCCCACCTTCAATTATCTGTAAGTCTACAGAGACAGCATCAATCGGTATGGGGTGACAAAGCGGAATTAAATCCGCTGTGCGCTTTGTGCCGCAAATTCCCGCCAACTGCGCTATAGAAAGGACATCACCCTTCTTGTTGTTGCCCATCGCGATACTCTGCATACTTTGAGGAGATAAGCGGATGAACCCCTCTGCGATCGCAACACGTTTTGAGTTGGGCTTTTGTAAAATGTCCACCATCTTGGCATTGCCATCGGCGTCTATGTGGGTCAGTTTGTGGGTCATACACACTCCAAATATCTATCTCCATACCTATCTTGATCAATCAACGGAGTCCAAATTGGGTTACAATCAGACTCATGACACAACGACTCATCAAATGGTTGGCTATCGGATTATTCCTCCCAATAGTTGTCATATTGGCAACCGTTCAAAGTACCGTCGGCATACCCTCTATAACCTCTGAAGGGATGCATTGGTCGACGTTCGACTACGCAGGATGGAGAGCAAATGGTATTACCGTATCCTTTAACAACACTGTACAAGTTGACTGGGTAGAAAACATTCAGCCTCTCTCAACTGAATCTACAAACGAACAGACCGCAAATGCCCACACTCCCAATTTCTTTGCAAATCGAATTGAATCCGTAGAGATTGACAACCTGATCGTCCACCATGGTGAAAACAGCTATGACACAGGGCTTAATGGAACCGTCTATCCAACCATTGCCCTCACAAACGATTGGTTGTCTGTGGGACGAACCGATGAAGCATGGCTCGTATCTGGAACGGTTGACTCAACGTCAGACGAGTTTACAGACTCCCCCTTGCAGGGCTGGCTACCAAAGCAATCGGCTGTGACCTTCATGTTCTCAGCCTCCATCACAGACCTCGACGCTCCGATTGAAGGAGCTCTACAGCAGCTTGAACTGACCCATCCGTTACTGGGAACCACGATGCGAATCCCAGCCCTGAATGTATCCATATCCAGAGAGGACCTTGGATGGACGGGGATGGCAACCACTTCAGCCGCAGAAAGCGAATTGGAGTGGCGAACAATCCCGACACCTGATCATCCAACCCAAGCCGATTGGGCAATCAATTACACCATCGCGCTGCAAGATTTGACCAACTGGTTCAACGTCGTCATTACCGATGCGGTGCCCCTTGGATACTGGACGGGAACCATTACACCTCGAGAAGCCACCATCACCGGTGCAGAATTGGGATTTGAGGGACAGCTCTACGGTGTATACCTGTTGGAAAATGGCTACCCGATCACCTACCTTCCGATACATTCATCTACCACTCGATCACTGGGACCGAACCTTCCCAACTGGACCCCCTACTCCAAGATGGGTTGGCTGGCGAAGGCGGTGATCGCTGGAGAAGACGCGTCCTTCTTTACCCATGATGGATTCAATGAGGAAGGACTGACGCGTGCACTGAACGAACTCTATAAGGAAGTCGACAATCCCATCGGTGGGTCTTCGATCACCCAACAAGTCGCCAAAAATCTCTTCTCTGGAAACCGAGCGACATTGGATCGAAAAGTCGAAGAAATGGTCTATACTCTGGGACTGGAAGCGGCAATCTCTAAGGAGGCTATCTTGGCGCTCTACCTGAACTCCATTGAATTTGGGGATAAGATCTATGGGATTACCGAAGCCTGCAATCAATACTTCCTCAAAAAACCAGAATTCCTGACGGTCAAAGAGGCTGTATTCTTAGCCTCGATCTTACCCAATCCACGATCTGGCTACAAACGATCGAAACTCGGCAGACCACCCACCAGACGCATGCGGGCGATCTTAGAAAACTTGGTGGCTGGAAAGCACATCACTCGCAAAGCGATGAACGATGCCATACAAGAGCCGCTTCGGTTGTTGTTGCCGGTGGAGTAAACCAAGGGACGTATATTGAAGACACACGATTCTATCTTAACCCACGCCAAATAAAACAAGACCCAATAGACTCAACAACATCAGACCACCACCCGTTGAACTGTCATCTCGTCTTTCAATCACTCTTTTCGGCGTGGAAAAGAATCCTTTATCACCATCATAGATTTCAATCTTATCTATAGTGATCACATAGGTTTCCAAAGGTGTAGAGAAAAATGTCTTCTCGCCCTTAAAGACCTGAATGGTTGTTAAATCTACTTTTACATATGAGTACTCTGGTATACTTAGGAATCCTTTTCGACCGTTATAAACAGACAGCACCTTTCCTTTTTTATGACGAGTTTGAACAGGTTCAGAAAACATACGACTCAGCCAACCATCACTGTGTCGCTCTTCGTAGATCCCATCCGGAATTCGATCCCAATGTTCAAATATCTGCAATGGATCTCTCGACAAAATACCCAACTCTCGGTTCATATAAACTCCTGTTATTATCAAACTATACTCTACCTCATACGATTTACATAGTCCATTGTCATCAATCATCACACTCTTAAGAATCCATCTTAACTTTCAGAACATCTACACTTCAAAAGTTATCGTCATAATGAGGTGTTAAATAGTGTCGATAACTGGTATGCAATTTGTACATTCATATCGCTTGCATCTCTGTTACACTCGTACCATATTCATTCTATTGGAGGAATCATGGAACGACGTCTATTTGGCATAGCAGCGATCATTGCATCTATCGGCTTTCTTATCTCATCAATTGGAGATGGTTTTGCCTATCCACAAGGACCCAATGTCAGTTTGGGCTCCAACCCAATTGTAAGTTTCTATTGTGCTTCGGGAAATGTGGCCTACACTGTACCGTCTGGTCAGTCCTTGATCATGACGGATTTTATCGGTGTCAGTAGCTATCCATACATCAGTTTGAGCAGTGGAGAATACCTGAACTTCTCCGATGGTACACACACACTCATGACTGGCTATAAAGTGAGTGCTGGCACGACCATCACATGTGGTAGCGGTAGTATGGCAATCTCAGGCTATCTCACCCATCAATAAACATTGATTCTGACAAAGTGTGGGTCATCTAGAAATCGGTCTGTTAGACTTGGGTGATCTTGAACCACTTTGGAGGAATTTATGGAACGCAATCTCTTTGGCATCTCTGCCATCATCGCATCGGTGGCCCTGCTGGTCTCTTCGATTGGAAACTCTTTTGCTCTTCCGCAGGGCCCCAGTGTGAATACCGGTAGTAACCCTGTCTTTTCCTATGGTGGAACGATATCCAACAATACCGTCACCCTCTTTACAGCGCCGTCGGATCAAACGATGATTGTCACGGATGTCGTGCTTACAATGGCTGAACAAACCTGTACATCGACCGTCACATTGAACACCAGTGTCGGCAATGTGTCCAGCTTCAAGCTGTATTCTAAGTTCTATTCTACCGGGGATGGCTATGGACGTTCAGCCACCTCCATTGAACCAAAATCCATTTCGCATTCTTTCAACAGTGGGGTTCCAGTCGGTCTGAGTGATGGTATGGACATTGTGGAATCGGGTGGATGCAACGTCTCCTACACAGTCTCGGGGTATTACGCCCATCCATAGTTCATCAAGCATCTGCTAATTATGGAAGCTCTTTCACAAATGACGTGGAAAGAGTGGGGTATGTATCGTCAGTATGTGACTGGTGGTGGTCTTATTCGAGATTGGTTGGAGCAGGTGGCTTAATTTCAGTTTTTGTCTTTATTATTTATTGTTTCCATTATCTTTTCGTACATTTCCGGATCATCTTTTGGTTTTATTATGTCTTTTAAGATAACTCCATTACTCAAGTAGATTGCTGAAAATATTAATCCTCCTATTGATCCTATAAGAAATATTGTTTTTTGCAATATGAAGCAGGTAATTAAACTAGTAATTGCAATTATTAATCCAAGAATAATTTGTGTTTTGTATTTTTCTAAGTTTTCTTTTTGTTTTTGAGCAACTTTTAGTCCTTTTTGGAATTTTTCTTCTTTTTTCGCTTTTTCTTTCGCTTTTTTAGCGGCTATTTTCTCATTTTGATAATCAACCCATTCTTTTTCGGTTTCAGGTGTTGGTGCCCCATATTTTTCCAGTATTTCGCTGGCACATTTTTCGCTGCACAGACTCTTCTTCATTGCTGAATCTGTACCAACTAGAATATTGTGTATTGCTCCTTCAGTGCTTTTTCTTCCGCACCAGTCACAGGTGTGTACGTACATATTTAAATCCTTGTGTAAAATATTGATATTTGGTTATTCATATCATCATGTCAACGAACCCATCAAGTGAATACCTATCCGTGAAGGAAGCAGCGGCGCATTCCGGTGAGTCAGTATAGACAATTCGAAAGTGAATACGTGAACTAAGGTACCGACATGACTGACATAGAATCGACTATTCACCATCGACGATGTAATTGATTCTTTCCAATAGTCTCATACACACCACAACCGTCTAAAACGAAAAGGGGCACCTTACGGCACCCCTTTAAAATCTTTGATATCAAATGTACTTCTAGATGGCTGGTCCGACTATGTCTTACTCGCCCTCTTCTCTAGTGAACACTTATAGTTTAGTACCCGCAGAGTCTGCTGATACTTCTATTCTAAGCCCTTTCTCTCTTCGTCTCTCTCCAGCACTTGGTCTCCAACACGAGGCTGTTGACCGTGACCGTACTCTTGATTGACTCCAACTGAAAGAACCGTCCTTATCCATTCAACTCTCCGAACTCTGTTTTGTCGTCTTACGAGAAGAGACAACCCCGTGAAGCTGCACTTTCGATTCGCCTCGTGTCCGGTGTTTTCCTGGTTTCAAACTTACTAGAACCCAGTCCTTTCGAACCAAGTTCCTTCATCCAGAGACAAGCTCTAGATGTCTATAGAACGTTCTATTCTTATCCGAATCTGAATGACCCACTGTGTCTGTTTCAGTTCATATACCTCCCCGACAAGTTTCCTCCGCTGTTTCCAACTTCGGGCACCCACCTGAACTGTACATGATCATAAAACCATGACTGAGCATTTCATTTTCTTCTTCTACCTACAACTTCCGTCACTGCCACAAACTTTGCGTCCGATTCTCTTCCCTCTGGGTTACCCCTTCGTTCACAGTTTCTTCTTCAATGTCCGCTTCCGCTGCGTCTTTCATTGCTACCCAATCGCCACTTCCATGGCTCTACAGCTACCAAACCCTTGACCGCCCATTACTGAACTGCCGAAGACTGGTTTCTATCTATCAAGGTTCTCATCGTGTCTTTCTCCCCACCGAAGCGGTTTGTCTGACTCTCTGAAACCCTCGTAAACCCCTTTCGGGACTGTCAACACTCTGCTCCTCTTTGCATTTCACGCTTCCACGCTTACACGCTTCCACACTTTGCTGCCTTGATCTTTCATTGCTTTGGTCCTTCACTGCTCTGACTACTCATTTCTGACTACCCATCGCCTGTGCTCTCTCGTCGCTATAACTTCTCGCCGCCTTTGACTTCTCTTCTTGCGACTTCCCGCTGTTGTGTCCGTCCTCCAACTCTGATTCAGTCCGAAACAAGTTTCTTCCTTCTTCATTGCTGCATTCTTTCCACACCTTGGTCTATCACTGTCTGATTGGCCGATGGTTCATGCCGATTCACTTGTGTTGTAGGTTTAATCGGTGCTTGATCCGTCACCTGCTTCTCCTCTCTTTCCAGTTCTTTCCACTCTCTTTCAAGAGTTTCTGTCCCCTTCAATCGATGCATTCAAAGTCCGAAGACTCTTTCCTGCGTTGGTTTCACACGTTTATTGACTGTTATTTCGCACCATCCAACTACAGATTTTGCCACTGTCTTTGTTCACTTCGACTCAAACTCTCCCCCATAAATGAAGGAAGTTTCTCTCAAGATCCTCTTCTCAGTCTCTTCACACTCTCAGGTTGTGCCTAAGCACTCCCCATCGCCTCGCCAGCTTTCGCGTTGCCTGCTCTCTACGAGAACGGACAGCATTCTTGCTGCGACACTTCGTGTTTCAGATTCATCGATTCAATCCCTGAGTCTGTCTCCGCTTTTCACAGACGGCTTCTGCTTCCTGTTTCCTTCACCACTCGGTTCCCCCAATACGCTTTTGCTTATTGCGTTTCCCTTGCTGCCTCTGTACCGCTTCCACCTTGTCTACCTCATGCATCGTTTGCTTTACGCTCCCTTTGCATTCCGCATCCACTTTGACTTGGTATATCCCAAACACGAACAGCTAGGCTCTTCGCTGGTTTCTACCGCATCGTTTTGTCAGAATCGTACATTTTCTTCAGAACAGTTCCACCTTTTCCGGTTCCATATGGAGCCTTCCAAAGCCAGAGTCTCCTAACTGAAAACTCTTTTGTTGGTTTTTATTTCACACAGTATTGCATGTATAAAATATTCTTAGTAGATGATTCACTATTTTCCGTACATCAATGTCAAAGATCCGCGCTTCTTACGATTTGCAAGTGTTAACCTACGTTTTCGGGAAGCTTACCAGTTACAAGAACCGGCTCTTTGTAACTTAGTCGTCACAGAACAAACTGTCAACAAGACAAGCAAACTTTTTATAAATAAAATATTATGTCTGTATTTTTGTCTTAAAAAACATCAATGTATATCAGCCATCTACACTAAGGTCTTCCCGTTCAACCAGACTTTACCAGTCCCTTCAACAACTTTACCGATCGTCCACGACGCTACGTTCAAGCTGTTTAAGAGCGATCGCACCCCTTCTGGATCCGGTGTAATTACACACATCCCCACATCTTTGGGGCGAGAATTCTTGCGTGGCTTTGATCAAGCGGAAGTGTTGGCTCAGTCGATTGGGCAAGTTCTAAATATTCCACATGTAAAGCTACTAAAGCGTGTGGATTCTTCAGAGCAATCGGTCAAGTCTTGGGAACAGCGTCAAAATACACAAGGGCGTTTTGAAGCCCTACAGAGTCGACCCAGAGTACTTCTTGTTGACGATGTGTGTACTTCAGGAGCTACCTTAGAAGCAGCGGCCCAAGAGCTGCTGTTGCACGGAACTCAAGAAGTTAAAGCATTGTCTCTCTTGTCACGTCAAATTTAATGTTACGCTATGGAAGATATGAGACTGGATAACAGATTTGTAGATAGAGGAAGAATATGTCTTCTCATTTGAGCCACTTTACAACGAATGCCTACGAACGATATTGGTTACCTGTAACGGTTCGTTCAGCTTGGGAAATGTCTGCCGCT
>CAJWHX010000010.1 GCA_913040875.1 uncultured Pseudomonadota bacterium
CAATAAATCTGAGTCCGATTCACTAATTAAGGTTACGGTAGATTTAGAAAACAATCATTCCGTCAAATCTATTAAACTTGGTGGTGTTAATATGTCGGCCATCCAAGATGGAGAATATTCTATCTCGGTATCGGCAGTGGGACAGGGTACCAAGGACCTTGTTATCGAGGTTATAGATGACTTCACTATTCAGAATGATCCTGAAATATTTGGTGGTGTTATAACACTTCAATCACAAATTACCGTAGACACGATTGACCCTGCATCGGCTCAAATTTCGATAGAAGGTGAGGAAAATGGGTTGAATGCTCAGGAAAGTACATCAAATATTGGTGTGGCAGTCGTCGTTGAAGATGGTGAAAAGATAGACTCTGTGTCTGTGGGTGGAGTAGGTCTATCTAAGAACTCAAATGGGTCTTATAGACTAGACGGTACTAGTCTGAATGATGGTTTGCATAACGTGGAAGTTATAACTAGCGACCAGGCAGGCAATACTCGGGCAACTCAACATCAATTTACATTGGATGCGAGTAGTCCTTCAGAAGCTTTAATTTTAGTAAGTGGTATGGAGAATGGATTGAACGCTTCAGAGGCATCGGGTCAAGTAAATGTGACAATTGATCTAAATGGGGCTTCGTCGGTACAAAGTCTGATACTTGGTGGGCAACCCCTTCAGTCTGGCCAAAGTAATTTGAATTATACTTTCGATGCTTCGGCTCTCCAAGAAGGTGCTCATCAAATCACCGCGGTAACAGTTGATAGTGCAGGCAACTCGACAACAGCAACACAGATATTTTCTATAGACCGAACTGCCCCAACAAGTTCTGATATTAGCGTTTCAAATGCCTCATTTGGTTTGCGTCCAGAAGAAATGGTAGATCCTGTATTAGTACTTATTAATCCAGCTATCGATGCAACTATAAGTTCTGCAACAATCAGTGGAATTCAGATGTCAAATATTGCAGCAGGTCAGTATCAGTTTAACGGAAATTCTTTAGGAGCAGGGAGACATAATATAGTTATCACCACCCAAGACTCCGCAGGTAATTCAACTATAACCAGTGAAGAGGTAACAATTCTCGGGTTTACATCGACGATCTCTGATACTTTTGAGTTTAGGACTACCGAAAAGGCAAATGGTAATATTCAAATTGATGCCTATGTTAAAAATATATCAACATCGCTTTTGGATGGGATAGAAAACTTTGATTTTGATATTTTACTAGAGGCGACAGCTCTCGATTACATTGAAGGATCTTTCAATCCTTACGCTGGTGCTACTTATGCCGTAGGGGAAACTAGTTCAGCTTCAGGGGTTGTCCGTGTTGCAGGGTATTCTACGCGCAAGTTTTACGATTACACGGAGCCATTTGCAACTTTTGAGGCGCGCGACTTAAATTCAAGTGAGACCACGCAAATAAGTTTCATAAACCTTGAGATTAATCGGGTTGATTTCGATACAATTTCTCTTTTCACAGACATCTAATTATGTACAATTTTATAAATTGCTTAATCGGTATTTATTTTCTGAAAATATAATATAGGTCTCCGAAGCTATTTAAAATCACTGCTCAAGTTGGCTTATATTTCTGATTAACCGAAAAATAAGCATCGCAATAATTAGACAAGCAATTAGTCCCAGCACGTCTCCTACTAAATAAGCAGCCAAATACAGTATACTAAACACTTCTGAGTGTAGGATTGTTAGAAAAATACTATTAAAAATAGATGTTATAATTCCCAACAAAACCACAAATCGCCACATTTTAAAACTGTTAGATTTTGGAAAATTTTTAAAGATAAAATTCAAGATAAAAAACCCAACGTAGCAAGCGATCAAGCTGGTAATTGGAGCTAACGGTGATATTGCAACATCGGAACCATATACTGATAAAAACCACATCAAATAGCTGCCCGGTAATAAGTAGACTAAAGCCTTAATTCCAAAAAAATAAAAGGCTAAAGCTCTGACACCGTGCGGTAAGAAAAGTATGCTTATCGTGTTGGATATTTCAGGTAAAATTATAGACTGAAATGGAGTAACAAACCCTGTAGTGATCGCATAAGATGCAATATAAGAAACTGTAAAGATGAAAGCTATTCCTAGCTCAGTTTTAATCAATCTCACACGCTAACATCTAATAATTTATAGTGACCATTTTTGCCTAAACATCTGAAAATTCGCTTATTTCTCTCTAATTTTTGTATGGCTCTAAATACTGATGGTCTAGAATTTAGCGTTAAAAATTGATGAGAAAGTATATCCTTTGTGTGAGCTACATCCCTATCATTTTGTAAAGCGGCGATAGCTAATAAAACATTTTTTTCTATTTCGCTGAGTGATGTGATCCCTAAATCATCTTCCATTTCTTGAAAGAGTACCTTTAGTTTAATTGCGGTTTTAAATATTTGATCCATCAGGAGTTTTCTTTCGGCTTATAACTTTGCGTTGTTGGCTCTGCGTGAGATAAAAGTAAATTGACCATAATCAGAAATGGCTGGATTATTCAACTTTCTAATTTTTAAGATATTTTGCTTTCTGACTTAATTGTTGATTTAGTTGGTATTAATTTCTTCTCTATCGGATTTTCTTTTGATATCATAATGAGACATCACCTAGCTATTTAACTGGATTCATTTTTGAAATATGTTGAAATAGAAGTATAATAGGATGATGTAACGCAGCGTTTGGTATAATTCGTGGGGGTCTCAATGTCTAACTCAAGTGAGTTTCAAAAAATAGTAACTGATGCTATTGATTCTGCGGAAGATGGTGAGGTTGAAGTTTTCGTTTCTAGTCTTAATAATTCAAAGGCTATTATATGGAATTTTACAGACCAACTTATTCAAGTACCTGCCGACTACGGATATAGCATAACCTCCTTACAGGCGAAAACTGCATATTATGATGGAGAATATGTTGATTTAACGGGGCTTTTGAGCTTTGACGAGATCGAATTACAGAGTAGCACTGGCAATGACCATATCTTTTTGGAGGGTATTGAAAGTGCTTTCGATTATGAGGTTGAAACCGATGGTGGCCCATCGATGCGTTCTTTCGGTAACGATACAATAACTGGCTCTTCTGATTATTTAACTATCGACCTTGGAGGTCACGCGAGCTCTCTAACAGCGGCGATCAGTGACGGTAATGTTAATTTCTCTTCTTCTTTTGGTTCAATTGATGCAAAGAATGTCGCCAAGCTAGAAGGCTCTGACAATTTTGGCGACACACTTAGTGGTGATGCGGGTGATAATAGTCTGGATGGAAATGAGGGAGACGACACTCTCTATGGCAACGAGGGTGCAGATAGACTTTATGGTGATGAAGGTAACGACACACTGGACGGCGGAGGTGGGTTTGATAACTTAATTGGTGGGGCTGGTAATGACATTATTGATGGTGGTGCTGGTGAAGATGCCTTGGATTATTCCACTTCCACCTCAAAAATAGTACTTGATGCTTCATTAGGCACTGCAACAGATGGATTAGGTGGAATAGATACGTTTCAAAATACCGAAACATTTTACGGAAGTATTTTTGATGATGAACTTTTAGGAAAAGCTACGGACGAAACTGTTCCGATTGAATTAAATGCACTGAATGGTGACGTAAGAAATTATGAGCAATTCAGAGGTGATGACGGTGCTGATTATATAGATGGCGGCGGTGGGTATGATGAACTTAGCTATACAAATGCCACCTTTGGTCTCACCATTGATTTGGCAAAAAATGTATTGCCGGAGAAATCTAGTTTGAATCTACAATGCCTATTTGCTGTTCTCTTGCAGCAGTCAGAGTTCAACGGTCGTTATCCCGTATTGGAAAACCTCTTCCCAGATCCACCGAAACTGGACTCCAAAGCCGAACGACTCAAAATGGACAAAGTGGTCCGCGGGATATTTAAAGAGAGTAAACTCGATGGTCTCATCTCAAGTGAGTTGGTGTTCAAAAATGTACTGTTTCACGATGATTTGTTTCAAGGTCTCGAAGCAGGACAGCGGATCACACTGCAATCAATTCGTGCGCGCTACTCGCTTGAAGAATACAAATCTTCTCCTTCAAGAGTTCGTCTCGTTCGAAACCTTGCGAGGTTTGGTTCATTCTTGACAGATGAAGACCTCGTTGAAAAGGATCTCTGCGGACGCGAAAGCCTCATGCCGCAAATTGCACGTGCCCTCATGAAGATGCGTACCAACGATGCCATGCTCGTTGGACCAGCAGGGGTAGGAAAAACAGCCATTCTTCGAGAGTTTGCCCGTCGAGTTAAAATTGGTGACGAATCGGTCCCCGTCAGCTTACACGGTGCTGAAGTCTTTCAAATTTCACCGGAGAACTTAACAGTTGGCGCTGTTTCACGGCCTCAATTTATGAATCGGATTGAAACGTTAAAAGAGCACCTTCAAAAGCATCCTAAAATCATTTTGGTCATCAACCCAATGGATGCACTGGTAAGCAAAGACAATCGACGTCCCGATACCGTTATGCTTGAGGAACTCACCAGGCAACTCATCCAAAGCCACATCCCAATTTTGGCAACCATGTCTCCGGGGTCTCATTTATTACTGGACTCCAAGCCTGAATGGGAAGGCATCTTTGAAGTTTTCCGTGTTCCTGAGCCCCCAACAGATAGACTCATCGGTGTTCTGAAAGCTCAAGTTCCAAACTTTCAAAAGCACTATGTCGGCATCGACTTTCAACAGAGTGGTTTGGAAGCGGCCATTGACTATGCAAAACGCACCTACCCCACCCAATGTGAGCCTAGACGGTCTGTTCAGTTTTTAGATGAATTGTGCGTACGGGCACAAACAGCAGATCCGATCATCACCGAACTCACTCGACAAAGTGTAGAACAAATCCTGAGTGAGCCTCTACACGCCAATTCTGCACGGGTTTCCATTAACAGCGACGAATTGTTTGAGGCACTGACCGGTCGAATTATTGGTCAAGATGCCATCATGCAGCAGCTTTCAAGTACCATCACCACGCGCATGAGCAAATGGGCCAGTTCCGAAAGACCTCGAGGTGTGTTCTTATTTGGAGGTCCTACTGGCGTCGGTAAAACAGAAACGGCTGTACAGCTGGCACAAATGTTGAGTGGCTCGGCAAACAATCTTATTCGAGTTGACTGCAACACCCTACAGCCCACCGGTCATCAGAAGACTTCTGTTATTTGGACTCTACTCGGTGTTCCACCGGGATATATGGGACACGGTGAGGGGGGTATACTCTCTAAGGTTCGTGAAAAGCCAAACGCAGTCATCCTGTTCGACGAATTTGAAAAGGCCGATGCCGCTGTTGGAAAACTTCTCCTCCAAATTTTGGATACTGGACTGCAGCAAGACAACATGGGAGCAATGCTAGACTTCCGTCAGTCTTTCATCATCTTCACATCGAACTTGGGTTGTGACTACAAAGAAGCCCCTCCTCAATTAGGGTTTGGGAACTCACAGAAAAAAGGCAAGAAGGTTCCTACAGTCGAAGAAGAGAAGTTGCGAAGTGAACTGCGAATGATGGGTTATGGTCCTGAATTCTTAGCGCGTATACATCAAATCTTCTTGTTCAATGCCCTAGGAGAAAAGGAAATCGCTGAGGTCATCGGCAAGCTTGTCGCTTCTCTTCAGCCATTCATTCAAGATCAGGGTTACACCCTCGTAGCAGGACCGACGTTTTCCAATGATGTTGCCTCTGTATACGAGCCACGAGATGGCGTACGCGGGATCATCAACAAAGTCCGCGCGGAGTTTACACGGTCACTGAGTGAAAATGAGCGCTTGGGCAATTTGGACGGCATTCAAACCATTGCTCTCCACTTTGATGCGGAAGCCGAGCTGAATTCTTGTAAGCGCGATGACGACGCTTTGCACTTGTATATCTCGCTGAAGCAATAACCTCAGGTGGTAGATTATGAGCATCTCTGTTCACTATTTACCACTCAACATCTCTAAGGATGAATGGTTACGGTACTATTCACGCCAAGCTACTCACATCCATTGTAAAAGTCTCCGTGGAGAAACCATTCGGATATCAGCTCATCATTTTCGTAAATTCACGACAGTATCTGGAATCCATGGATTGTTCAAACTCACATTGAACAATTCGAAGTTCGAATCGATTGAAAGGATTGAATGAATGTCATCAATGCCCCCTATCCCAGACTTTGCCCCACAATGGGACCTACCACACACTCCTTTGAAGTCAGCCTACCTTGTATGCACAACGCCACGAACAGGGAGCAACCTACTTTGCTTTGCCCTTGCAAAACAGGGAATCGGTGTTCCTATTGAATACCTAAATTTCCTTGGAAATGTGTCCACTCAAGATTTTTATAATCGAATCACCAAGGGCGACTTCCAAGCAGATAACGAAAGTGAAATGACGAATATGGAGATGTGCTCAAAATACATTCCGGAGATTGTACATTGTAGAACGACCACCAATGGTTTCTTTGGAATGAAGATTTTCGCCCATCATTTTACGAATCTCTTTGGCGATGCTGACCTCTCCGTTTTGACACCTCTCATTGGCTCTGAGACCAAACTCATCCATCTCGTAAGAGAAAACTTGATTGAACTAACGGTCAGTTTTATCATGGCTCGCAATAGCCAGCGATGGCATTCAGAAATGACGCCTGAAAATTCTAGAGAAACACTATACAACTTCAACGACTTCTTTGAAACCATGATAGAACTAAGTTCTCTACAAAATAAATGGTCGGTCATTTTTAGTCGACAAATCAACTGTGACGTACTGCGGATCACATACAAGCAATTGTCAGAACAATACACAGAGACCATGACTCGTGTGAATGACTATCTCGGTGTGACAAACGTTGAGATTCCTCCACCACCAATAAAAAGACAACTGTCCCAAGAAAAACTGGATCTCATTCAGCAATTCACACAAGACTGCAAACAAAATGCCAAGCAAGTACGGATTGCGCTGCGAAAATCAACACACACACACAAGTAAATCAATTCGCGGGTTGTCCAAACCCTACAGAAGTCAATTGATCACACTCGAATCTCGAATGTCTGTTACAATTGCGCGAATCGACTTTCGACCTCGTCGCGCCAATGCAAATGCTCTTGGATGCTCTGTTCGGATAGCATCCGACGACGCTACAGAGTTCACATCCACCTTTTGAAAGGGCACAAACAGTTCTGCAGCCTGCTCAATAAGACACCCCATCTCAGATAGTTTTTCCAGTAGTTCGCGCCCCTCAGCAAGGGTACCCGAAAGCAAAGAGTGTACCTGATGATCGTATGCATTGCCCCAATCATCAGTCAGAGTACCTCCAGGGAAGTCAGCAAACACCCATCGCGTCAGTCCCTCTTTGATCGCAACATCCTCTCCAAACGCGACACTTTTGGTCTCAGCGATGTGCGCTAGTGCACCTTGAACGGCTGGTGCGACAACCATAACATTTCCGATTGTGTTGGTGTATAC
The DNA here is from genome assembly GCA_913040875.1 of uncultured Pseudomonadota bacterium. The sequence goes on from CAJWHX010000010.1 coordinate 7,451, forward strand.
ATCTGACATGACGCTCTCCGAGAGGTTAATGATTATTGGATTGTACATGGGCAATATAGACACTCCATCGATATTCGTCAAGGTTCAACATCAGCCATTGAACAGACCAACAATGATGAAAGAAGCTACAATCCATCTTCTCTCTTGCCACTTCTTATATCTCCGGTGACTTCACCCATATTTCAAGTCGAAAACGATTGTCCATCAAGACTTCTTCGCGAACGGTAAAGCCTTGAGCTTGAAGCCAATCTTCTGTCACATCCGTCTGTTTGGGATCTCGAACCCAAACGGGAATCGAACGTTGTTTCGCATTGGGACCAATGCGTTGAAGTTGACGTTTAAAAATCGTACAGGGATTGGTTTGACTCACTCGAATTGCAATCTCATCAGACATAGCATTCTTTTCCATCAACACAATCTGCTCAGCATGACACTCTTCTGGTGGAAGATAGGATTGAATGGCGTGCGATAATTCATCTACGCCATAGAAACGCTTTGGCAAGAGAGTAATGTCGTTGTCGGAAGTTTGAAAAACGCCACCATACTGATCATCACCAACCAAGTCACCGCCCTCAAGTCTCGGATAGAAATTCCAGCAACATATCGTCACACCAATTCCGCATAAAGTTCTCCGGAGCCATACTTTTGATATCCCCATCAACCCTTCTCCGGCCAATAATGGAAGCAGAATCCACAACGTCGATGGATAATAGAAATTACGCTTAGAGATCCAGGACAGCGCCACATAAGGTATGAGCACACCACACAAAAGTCCCCAAGAAACTCTTTTTACAGCCACCGAGAGGGCAAGTCCGGCGACAATCAACGACGTTAGATGGGGTCCAAATGCGCGCCAGTATAAATGCCCCCAATATCCAAACCATCGCAGTGATGATGTCAACTGTACTTGGGACTCCATCATCGGATTTTCGGCTTCTCGAAAATAATATTGCAGACCTTCTGGTGAAGAAAAACGCCAGTATATCGATATCTGCCACAGAATGAAAGCACACGCACCTATTGCCAGTACTATAGACAATGGACGTGATATTACATTGGACGCCTCATCCTCCCCGCGAATCAGGGTACTCATCCAAGCACCTAAGGCTAAGGAGGCATGACTCAAAAGTAAAATCAGATTGTCTGTTTCCCGAAAACTCCAAAATGCAGATACCCAAACAACCCCTACGAATCCCACTGTCGGAAGAAGTCGTGTAAACCCTCGTGACCAGTATATGGTCATCCATCCACAGAGTATAATGGGACCTTGCAACGCGTACACATCCCATCTCAAAGAAGCGTACAAGTTAATTGGGGCCAGCCAAATCGCCGTAGCACTTAAAATACCCACCAAGGGCCTTGATCGTATGGAACCAAAAATGAAAGCCAAGAGTCCTGTAAGTCCGTGTGCCCAATGAGACAGCCACATTAGGGTATGCGGATCTCGTTGATGAAGATTCCACCACTGAGCGCCCAAGTATGCAGCGTATCCTTTCACATAATCGACAGATTGACCCCTTTCTATTTTCACGATCGCATCAAACACTGGGTCTGTAAAACCACAACAGACCCCCTTTGCGTATTGCTGATTTTCAACCCCAAAGCCTTGATAGAATCCAAATAGCCACCATCCAATAAGAGCCATGAACCCTAACGCGATGCAAAGGTCCAATCGAGAGGTTGTCGAAATGGAAGATGGAGGTGTCATAGGGTATCTTTTATCTCAAATCAGACTAAACAACGAGAATTTCGCTTGAAATCTATTGCTATATCGATAGGTATACAGATACACATTTAATCCACCGGTTCGGAGAAGTCATGAGCGAGATCAGTACCATATTTACAACCCTTCAAAATCAGTATCAAACTGGAAAAGTAGATACAGAAATAGTGTACTACTTTTCGCTCGGAGGGGATAAATACACACTGTTTGCAAGACCGGATGGGTGTGAAGTCCAGCAAGGAAAAACGGTAGACAATGCTGACTGCGTGATCAAAGCAGACCCCAAACTATTTGGGAACATGGTCTTAAGGGGTAAAAAGCCAGGGGCTCTAGACATCGCACGTGGCAAGGTAAAATTCTCGGATATGAACTTGGTCATGAAATTGCAAGAACTCTTTGGCATTAAAGTATTTTGATTGAGTATCCCCATGTCTTTATCCAACGTTCACTGGCTCATAGGAAATACTTCTAGGTACCCGAAAATCTCTCAAGATATTGAAGTAGATATCGTGGTGGTAGGGGCTGGACTATGCGGTGCATCCACATCTTGGCATTTGTCACAGCAAGGGTTGCGTGTTGCGCTCGTAGAGGCTCGAGACGTAGCACATGGTGCCACAGGTAGAAATGCCGGCTTCATCCTCCAAGGTACAGCAGAGAGATACAACCGTGCCATAGAACAAATGGGGCGCGACAAGGCCCGTACAATCCACCATCTCTCCGTTGAGAACCATCATTTCATGCAAGAGTGGATTGAAGCACACAATACAGAATGTGAGTATCGTCAAGGCGGCTCTTTACAGCTTGCATCCAGTCCTGAAGAAGAGCAAGAATTGATAGAGTCTGCAGATCTCCTATTGGAAGATGGCTTTGAAGCAGAATTACTCTACGGAAAAGATCTTGGAGAGCCATATTTGAGTGCTGGATTTCAAACGGGGATTGTACTGCCAGAAGACGGCGAAATACACCCTGCGAAATTTGTGAAGCACGTCATTAAGCAAGCCCATCAGTCTGGCGTACAGGTATACACCAATAGCCCTGTGTCAGAAATAGAAGCCTCTGACGGTGTACAACTACACACTCCCTCTGGCAGTATTAAAGCACACATGGCAGTACTCTGCACAAATGCATATTTACCTCAGCTAATACCGAGTTATCAAGAGATCATACACCCAGTTCGCGGACAAATGCTGTGCACGACACCTCAGAAACCAATCTTCGATAGACCCATTTATGCCGACCATGGGTTTGACTATTGGCGGCAAAAACCCGATGGACGGATTGTGTTGGGTGGCTGGCGAAACTTAGACCCAGACAGTGAGGTAGGATATGCTGAAACGTTACACGATGGTATTCAAGAGTCTATGACTCGATTCCTTCGACGTTTCAACGGTCTAGAGTCGGCTCAAATCGAATCAAGATGGTCAGGAATTATGGGATTCTCTAGAGATGGCTTGCCATTGATCGGGGCGGTTCCTGGAAATGACAATCTTTTGATCGGAGCCGGATTTACTGGACATGGATTTGGCTTTGCATGGCTCGCTGGACGCAGTCTGGCAATGATGATCACTGACACGCCCGATACATTTGCCAATCTGTGCTCTCCGAGACGGTTTGTCTGAAATCGGCCACACGACCACCTTCTCTTGCACCATGTGGGGTACCGTATAAGTGGAATTCTACATAAAAATGGGCTATAGATTGGTATTGTAGAGGGTATAATGGAACAAGACTATCGTGTATCCTGCTGTCCAGCAGGCTTAGTGTCCGAACAGAACAACCGTATCAAAGTGCTCGACTGCACCATCAGAGACGGGGGCATTTGTAACGACTGGGACTTTGATGTACCAACGGTCCGTAGAGTCTATGAAGCACTCTCCAACTCTGGCGTCGATTACATGGAAATTGGGTATCAAAGCAAACCCGGACTCTTTGACCCCAACGACGTCGGATTATGGCGTTTTTGTGAGGAAACCGCGTTGAAAGAAGTGGTTCAAGGGTCGACTTCAAAGATGAAACTCTGTACCATGATAGACGTTGGACGGATTCGTCCCGAGAACATTCCTCCTGCAGCAGACTCCTCTATTGATGTTTTGCGCATCGCCACGTATGCTCACCAAATGGACGAAGCATTGGAGTTGTTGAACGATGCCCTCGAAAAGGGATATGAAACATTCATCAACGTGATGGCTGTATCTACCCTACAGCCTGAAAAAGTCGATGTGTTCTTACATCAGCTAGCTGGTTCTGGGGTACACAACGTAGCCATCGTAGACTCTTTTGGAGCAATGTATCCATACCATATTCGGTACTTGGTACAAAAGTATCGATCGATATTGGGACCGAATATCGGACTGGGTGTACACTGTCACAACAATCAACAGCAAGCATTTGCAAACTCCATTGCCGCTGCTGATGAGGGCATCGATTTCATTGATGCAACCATATTTGGTATGGGACGCGGGGCTGGAAACTGTCCCTTAGAGCTATTGCTATTCTACCTCAACAATCCCAAGCACAGCATCGAGCCCATTCTTGAACTGACGGAGTACTTCGTAAAACTTCGCTACGATTTGCTCTGGGGTTACCATATGCCGTACGCCATCACTGGGTACTTAAATCTTCACCCTAGGTCTGCCATCGAACAAATGGCCTCTGACAATCGTGCAGAAGTGGTTGAACTCTATCAAAAGTTGGCTTCTCGATTGACCTTGAAAAAATCTAGCTGATTTATCGTCTGACTGAAGCCAGTTTTCGAGTTATCCCATAGATAGCATTGATTTGGGAGATTCATGAAAAACAAACTCAAAATGGCAATCGGTTTTGGGGCAGTCTTGCCCATCGTTTCACTAGTGACACTACTCGGACTGGAGTTCAATCCAGGTCCTGTGGAAAAGGTAAGCGTACAGAACATGCGACCCAATGAACCTGTACCTTCTGGAAAAGTCCTCAAACTATTGTCGTGGAACTTGCAGTTTGCAGGATCAAGGAAACACCATTTCTTCTATGACGGCGGACAGGCTGTACATGTCCCTCCTTCAGATGTAGAGGCGACACTCTTGAAAATCTCCCAGCTTCTCAAATCTAGAAACCCCGACTTCGCATTGCTACAAGAGATTGACCAACACTCTGATCGAACTGGAAACATCGACCAACTCGAAACGCTCAAATCCTATGCTCAAGGCGTCAGTTGGGTTAGTACTCCTTACCACAAAGTTCCTTACGTACCACACCCTTCTCATGAACCGATGGGACGCGTCAACCTCAATCTGAGCACCCTATCAAAATACGAGGTTTCATCGGCTCGAAGACATCAATTGGCGCTCCTGAATGAACCTAGATGGAGACAGTTTTTCAATCTAAAACGTGCCATCCTAGAAACGACCATTCCAATTGGAGTCGGTGCAAACCGCCCAAGTCTCATCTTGGGTAACACCCACTTATCAGCCTTTTCTGGCGGAGATGGAACACTAGACAAGCAAATCACCCAAATAGAAGCATGGATCGAGTCGATTCCAGAAGGTCAACCATGGATCTTAGCGGGGGATTTCAATCTATTGCCTCCTGCCGATACCCCCTCTAGACTCGGTACAGACGCTGATTTATACGCCGATGCTGGAAACCCAATTCAACGGCTCACTCGAAAATACAAGCATGCATTCCCAAATCTGCTCTCTGCAGAAGCACGCACATACTTACCCTTTGGTGCTGGCGAGCCAGATCGAAAGATCGACTACATTTTTTATGGAGGCCCATTGGAGATAGAATCTGCTGAGGTACTTCGTGAAGCCAGTGCCATCAGCGATCATCTACCGTTGGAAATTCAATTTCGGATCACGACGTACTAGACTAGTTATACTTCCGCCATACTGCTACCTAAACCACAGCGGCGAATATTCTCTATCATCTGTCATACATCACCTAGGTTTATGGCAATTTAAACCTACGATAGCATCTTTGTAAGTATCTCGGACACCTTGGATTCTTGAACAATCTGATGTGCCATCGAGACAAGATAATCTTCCACTTCAATTCGCCAATCGTCCCCCAAATCAGACTCCACCAAAAAGTCATGTACGGACTGGTCGCCGACCGTTTCCAATAGCTGATCGAGAACGGTAGCCAATTGTTCTTGGAATGACGGTAAATCCAAAATCGCTTGGGTAGTTTGCGTAATTGTTTCGACGATGAACGTGGGCTCAAAGACCGTGAACTGATCCATCAAACGCTGATTGTCGGTGGACAACAAGACATCCAATACATGTAAGCGATATAGAGCCTGCTGAGCACGATTTTCGGGCTTCCCAATTTCTGTCGCAGAACGACGAATGATACTGGCAATAGACTGATCCAAGAAGTGCAGAATCTTTTGCTGAGCCTGTTGCTCGATGATTTGCCCAATCTGCCCAAGTGGACTGTTTTGAAGCGCCTTTTCACCAAGTGCCTTCAATCGGCCAAATCCTCCCATTCCTTTTGGTCGCATGTTGGAGGTCATGGAACTGGCAGTCTGGGTCCATGTCTTGATGGTATCGGTAAAATCAAGTAAGACGCTAGATAGGACATCATGAAACAGTTGTTCCATCGCACCATGATCCATCAGCTGATGCACCAACTCTGTGTCAACGGGGATTTCTTGTTGAAGGGCTCGCCTCAGAGGTTCCTGAATACTAGACGGTACATAATCTCCAGGTGTGCCTTTGGGTACGATAGACTGCGCTTGCTCTATCTGCGATATGAGCCAGGATTGAGTTTGCTCTGATTGCACCAAGGTTTGAAGGAACATCGTGACCTGATTTTGCACCAATGTAAGCGGAACGATATTGCGAAGTGGCTGCGCCAACAAAAAGTCCATCGTTAGGGATATCAGTCCCTTGGTTGCCTGTCCTTGCAAGCCCTGTACGATCAATGGAACAACGATATTAGCATCAATTTTAGATTCACTGGACATCTGTGATTACCTCAGGCAACAAGGGTGATGGTGTCCCCACACAAGTGAGCCACAGCTGATGTACGGCTCGAGTCGCCGCCACGTGGAGTAAACGCTGATGATGTGGGGTGTCGGGATATGCAAACGCATTGGCTTCAATGATCACAACATAATCAAATTCTAACCCCTTTACCTGGTCGACATCAACCACATCGATCCCCGGAGCAAACGCAAAATTTTGATCGTCCACCAGTCGAATGGGGTCTAGTTCACACTTTGACAGTCCATCAAAATAGGTCTCTGACATGTCCAAGGATGGTGTCACCACAGCAACATTGGCTCTTGGTTCCGCCTCTTGCAATCGGCGCAATTCCTCTGCCAAAAATGCGACGCAAGCACCGTGATCACTAAACTGAAAGAATTCTACTGGGGGTCCTTCTTTTACTGTTAGAGGTGCTGGTTCATCTTGTTGCTCATCTTGCGACAATAAACGCATTGCAAACTCCACCACTTGTTTGGTCGAACGATACGCCACCTGCAAGGTAGATAGAGCTGTCGAGTGAACCCCTATCTGGTGTAAGAAATCAGACCAAGAGGAGAATCCTGCTGATTTGGAAATGTGCTGGCGAGTGTCTCCAGCGAGCGTAACACTTTGTTTCTCGTCGCAGACGTCTAGCAATACCAAGATCTCAAGGGGAGAGAAGTCTTGTACTTCATCAATGACCAGATGAGACAGGGCGATGGACCTATTGCCATGAGCCAGCTTTCCGACACGAAGCTGGTAGGCATACAGCAACAATGAAATATCTTCTGCATCTAAAAATGCCGGCTCATCGTCTTCACGCTGGGATCCTTCCATGTAAATCGACATTAAATCCGTTTGTCTAGACAGCCAACGTTCTGCTCTGCCCTGCATTGAAAGAGTCCATGAGTTCTGCAAGTCATTCCGAATATGTCCAAAATCGGTCAAGATGTGCGCCCAATCCTGATACACCTGATCTATTGTACTGGGGAGCTGTGGGGTGTCCTGAATGTATTGTTTAAGACGGCGCATCGTTTTGGGATGAAGCTTCACGCGCTGGACAGCATCGGGAACCGCTTGTTTGGTCACAGACGGCCATTTGGGAAAATGCTGGCGAAAAACCTTTCGAGACCAAGATGTCCAAGTCTGCACTCGAAGTCCTGAGATACCCAAATGCGGGAGCACGTGACCCACATAGTCTCGCATCGCCTTACCCCACACCATAAACATCATGTTCTGCGGTGCAAAATGTTTGGGATCTTCAAATGTCAGATACGACAATCGATGCAACGCAACCGTCGTCTTTCCTGATCCTGCGGACCCTCGAATAACCATGATCCCTTCTCTCTCTGATGAGATCAACTCGAACTGGTCTGGATCGATCAATGCAGCGATATCGGGTAAATGCTTGGTTGAACGAAGCTGTCCCCCCGCCCCCAGTTGTGACGTCACCGGTGATCCTGCTCGAAGAGAAGCCCCTTCACCACCAGCAAGTTGTATTTGACTCTTGGACAATTCCGTCCAGCCACTCGATTGTTTGACCCAAGTGGACTCCGAGTTGGACACACGAAGCAAATTTCCATTGGTAACGTGTACAATGCGTCTGGCAATCACTTCTCCTTCTCGCATCTGATCTCCAAACTCTTCCTCATACTCATCTCCCTCCGAATAGAGGTAAAATAGCTTGGAAATGGGTGCGTTACGCCAATCTACAATTTGAAGACCATTGTCTAAATTCGTTGCTTTACCCAAGTACACATTTCGTACACGGCCGCGCTCTTTCAAACGTAAATGAGCAAAATAAGGACACGAAGGATCCACCTCTGCTTTTCCTCGCGTGGCCTTCATAGCAGTCAAAGAAGCGTTGAGCTGATCCATTTGGTTATACAGCACGGGTAAATCTTCTTCTTTTGCGCCTAAAACCTCATTTCGAAGCAGTATCAGCTGGTCAATGAGTCCCTGCTCAGCATTGTCAAATCCCCGAGGATTTTCTTCCAGGACCCTGACAATTTGCTCAAGGAGTTCAGTTTCTTCAACAACGATGGGATGTATTGATTTATCGGTCATAAGAATCTCGTACATAGGGATTGAACAAAATGATTTATACGAATCACACCAAAACTATCGCAGGCAATTTGTACGATTCATTCGCACAATCAAAAAATGTAACCCAACCAAAAATACCGGTTTACGCTAATCAATTTCATTAACGAAGCCAGTTCAAGAAGGCAAATTCTCGCTCGACGTATATCAGTATTGTCCACATTCCAAAGACAGCGGCTGTCACACTACAAACCAAGCATACTTCCGTTAGTCCAAGCAATCCAGATACCAATGTGACATTTAGAGATAAGGATGCGACTTTTCCGCCCCAAAATGGTCGATTCTTCGGTATGATGCCATTCATATATCTGTTTACATAATAGGGAACAAGTGGAATCTGTATCCACTCTCGTGCAAAGACAAGCCACCCCATCCACCATTCTACGGCACCCATCAAAACGATCGTCCATGCAACATTGATACTGAATATCTTATCTACCCAGCCATCAATAAATCCCCCCGTATGCGAAACGGTTCCTTGGAGTCTGGCAACCCAACCATCCAGCACATCTGAAATTGATCCCGTCAACAACCAAAACAACGCCCAAAAGGGATCGGTTGCCAACAACGGATAGGTTACGGCTATAATAAGCCTACACAGAGTAATGAGCCCCGCGGCATTCCAAATGTCTTTCCAATACAACTTGGGTCTGGTTAGCTTTGTCACTCTCTGTCCTCGTATATTTAGGATTCTATACATATGAATAACCCACTCGTTAAAGTCCCAAGGTTGATTCCCGTAGCAGAAAAGGTCAATCAACTCCGCAGACAGGTCACTGCAGAGATTCGGAGTTTTGATATCATTCGCTGGGATGGTACACCATATGGTCTCCATCCACAACAGTGTATGGACATCTCTGAGGTAAATGACCTGTGTCCTAGAGATGGTTGGCCCACCGTTCTATGCATTCATGGTGGGGGATGGATCGAGGGAGACAAGTCTCAATATGTTGCCTTGTTGCCACAATTTGCAAGACGGAAAATCATGGCTGCCAGTATGAATTATCGATTGGCACCAGAGGTCAGTTGGGCTCAGCAAGTAGACGATGTCCTACTGGCACTCGACTTTATACGATCTCAACAGGTTGATGTTCAACGCATTGCATTATGGGCCACTTCAGCCGGTGCCCATCTAGCACTTTTGGTCGCTGCACTACGTCCTGAGCAAATTCGGTGCGTAGTGACGATAGGAGCGGCCACCCATCCAGTCGACCTAGATCCGGATCTCACAAGAGAGGCTTTTCCCAACCTCCAAGATCCATTGTGTAGCCCACACATACAGTGCAAAGGCCTACCCAAAACGTTGATGCTGCATGGTGAACTCGATCCTGTCATTCCCCTGACGCAGCACACCCAATTCTGCGAAAACAGACCCCACGTCGAGTCTTGGATTCTAAAAGATGGTGACCATCATTTGCATTGGCCACTTGTGCAAGGATGGCGCATGAGACAACGGGCGTTTGACTGGCTCATACAAGAAATGAACATCCCAAAGGTGAGTTCAAAATGGCGACGAAGAAAGAAAAACTGATATTGGCATGCCTTTTGCATTGTGTCTACAGTAGAATCAAATCACACTCAACATCTTGGAGACATCATGAATAAGAACACACTCTCTTGGCTTACTGCTACGACACTCTGGCTCGTTAATCCTGTATTTTCAGGGTGCAATTCTGGAACTCAATCCGAATTCGATTTCGGTGAAGCAGAATTACTAGACATGCTTGAAACGATCAACGGGCAAAGCTGGGAAGTGACGTTTGATGGTGAAGTGTCTACCGTTACAGTAGATTTTGAACAGATCATTGGAGAAACCTATATCGAAGGCGACCAAGCAGCGTTGTGGTCTGCCATTGAATTGGGCTCAGCGCACGCATGTGGTTCCAGAAGTTTTCTAGCGGAAGCCGAAGCCTGTATCGACATCAGTAGCCTTGTTCTTGAAGGAACCCTGACAGTAACCTCAAATATCGATCTAGATTCTGAGCCTCAAGTCTTTGATGTCTCTGGAAGTTTGGATGTTTTTGGAAAAGCATTGGACAATGGTGAGGTGCGGGTCAACAACGACGATGTCGAAGCCTCTTGGAGTGCGACGTTTGATACCGAAGGCGAACTGGAAGGTTTTGCTATGGGATACATAGACTGAGAATACTGGAGAGAAGATACACTCCACAATCAACAAAATCTCAAGAGCACAGACTAAGACTGTATGGACACTCTTTTGGATCGATGTCGGATCAGCTCTGGGATCGATTCAGCCTTACTTGTTGCCCAATCCTTCGAAGCCAAAAAGTGGAATGCGGATCAATCGAACTCCGTTGCTCTGTGCATTGGGTAAAGCGCCCGCACGAATGTTGAGCTGAACACTTTGAAAGATGAGCTTTGGCAGATTGAGCTGTGCATCCCGCGCAGTTCTAAATTTCAAGAAATCTTCTTTAGGAGTGTGCGCCTTCAATTGTTTGTTGCTCGTTTTACAAGTACCAATAGTGGTTTCAAATGCCAAATCTCGACCACCAGGTTGGTAGTCATGCGCGACAAAGACCCGTGTGTCATCAG
>CAJWHX010000011.1 GCA_913040875.1 uncultured Pseudomonadota bacterium
AGTGGACGAACCAAACCACCCTGTACAATGATGGCTGTCACTCCAACGATGACAAGATAGTTGGACGTTTTCAATCCAGTCGCCTCGATTCGTTCTTCCATCGACAATGTGGTATCAGTGATCAAGACATGTTCGATGTAGAGTGCAATCGCCTGTTCCATCAATGCAAAAGCAGTTGTATAAATGAGGGTAATCCAAAGAACGGCAGAAACATTGAGATATTGCTTTGACCGTTTGAACAGATCGAGATCGAAGATGGGACGTGCTTTGTGTGTGGAGTCGGCAGTTTTGGTTTCTTTCAAAAAGAACAGTGCAAAGAACCAATTGGCAACCGAAAGTCCACCCGCTACCCAAAACGGCATCGCCGGAGAAATACCGCCCAAGTATCCACCAACCGCAGGTCCAAATAGAAAGCCCAGTCCAAATGCCACTCCAATGAGCGCCATACCCGTACTGCGATTTTCAGCGGTGGTCACGTCGGCAATAATAGCCTGGGCCGTACCAATATTGGCATTGCCAAATCCTGCAAGCATCCGAGCCGCAAATAGAACTCCCAGACCTCCAAGATTAGATGCCATCGCAAACATAAAGTGACCAATCGCCGAGATCACAATGCTGAACAAAATGATTGGACGCCTGCCGATCTTGTCAGATAGACCGCCCCAAAACGGAGAGAAGAAGAACTGCATCGCAGAGTAAGACGCACCAAGTAGGGTAACAACTGTAGCTGAAGCACCAAAGGACTTGGCATAGAAGGGTTGAATGGGAATGATGATACCAAAGCCCAAAAGATCCAGAAATATGGTCAAAAAGGCAACGATAAGCACCTTCTTAGAAGGCTTGCCTTGAGGTGACGCTGATTCCGATGCGGATTGTTCAGACATATCGCTTTTCTCTTTCCTAAATTAGACGACCCAAAGTACTCTTGGACATAACACAACACCTCAATGAAACCACGATATCATTGAGGACTCTCTGTGCTCGAACCTCTACTCTACTAAATCACTCGAGGATACGGGTAACAGTTTATAGTTTCCGAAGCTGTACGTCAGAACACCTGTGATTTCACTGTATGCCGTTCCGACTGCCGGTTGATCTGGCCAACAATCTGCACAGATTTGATTGTCCACTCGCAAACACCCATCCACCTCAAACTCGTCGAAGTCTTCTGGAGCATCTGGATTGTCGTTTGTCACCGACACATTCTCGACGCGCACATACATACTTTCAAACGGCTCACCATTGGTGACGACAGAGCAGACATCTGTGATTAACAACGGATCGATCGCTGCTTGAGTTCCTGTAGTGGTCACCGTTGTATTCTTCAGTTCCGCCAAAGAGTACCACTCTACATACTCCCCTTGTACGGTGACAATCGTTCCATTCTCAGGATACTGACAATCTTCATCATCAAAGTCATTCAAGCCATCACCGTCATCATCCGAGCTATTGTTGCAAATCTCTGCAGTTCCGGCAACGTTCACATACTCTTCTGATCCATAAATCAACAACGCTGAATGATCTCCACCAGCAGGGTCTTGCACCGTGAATCCGTAGCCCTTTTGACCGGCAACCACAACCACATCTTGAATCTCTACCACAACACCGGTATTTGGATGGTTGGGTGCATTCGGGTTTTGAATGTCATAAATCGTATAGGGGCAAACCGCACTTGGATCAGCATCATTTGGTTGACAGTCACAAGCATCTCCCAAGCCATCTCCATCTGCATCTTCTTGATTCGGATTGTGAAGCCAAGGACACACATCCACATCGTTCAACACACCATCATCATCTACATCTTCGGGGGCATGTTCACACTCAATAGAATTGGGTACCAGCGGACAGGTGTCACAAGAGTCTCCGAGTCCATCCATGTCGTAGTCCTTTTGGAGTGGGTTGTAGGAGTCTGGACAGGTATCTGTAGCATCTGGTGCACCGTCACCATCAATATCCCCATCCGATACTTGTGAAATGTCACAGTCTGCACGGGTCTCTTCGCACATCCAAAGTCCCAAAAGTTCTTTGGCATATTGGAGTTCTGCGGGCATGGATTCTGCATCCAAAGCAGCAGTCAAAGACGTCTCCAGTGCATCATAACCATCTTCCGTAGCCACTTCACGCACACAGAACATCCGGTCTTCGCCACAGGCTGACGCAGCCTCACACAGCGTTTGATCGGCTACAAGAGCATCCATTAAATCTGGAGTACCATACAGTGCCTGACCGTTGACAACCGTCAAGATAACGGATTCTGGCTCTGCATCTACAAGAGGCTGATAGGGACGATTGGAGTATGTAAACACAGCCATATCCGCCAGCATCCCCGGGGCCAGTGATCCTAAGACACCGTCCAAACCAACAGATCGAGCAGCATCTGTGGTCGCCATCTCCCAAATGTCCTCGTCGATGAATTCATTGTTTCGAGACACAAAATACTCTTTGGCACACAGATTCTCACGAACTGGATTCATGGATCCAGACCACGTCCAGTCTGGACCGAGCGCTACTGGGATACCCATACGACGAGCAACGTCAGCTTGCGTCGTCGCTGCATATAGATCAAGATTCGAGCGTGGAGACCACAGAATCGTAGTACCCTCTGCGCGCATGCGAGCGAGTTGTTCTACGGTTGCATCGGTTGCGTGAACAAAGACTTGACCGGGTCCCGCCATACCAATGTTGAACATGTGTTCGATCTCAGAACTGACGGTTCCACCAATACCCTCGGCAACATGATTCATCACCGCACCATAGTAATCTTCTTCAGCCTCCAGTTTGCTGTTGAAATATGCCGCATCGTCTTCATCGTAGTTGGCTACACGACCCGAAGAGTACTTGAGGTCATAGCCTTGAATATAGTGAGCCACTTCATCCTCATCGAGATTCCGAACGATCCCAGCGAGGCAAGACCCACCTGACGAACCCACTGCAGATGTCCCACCACCCACGAGGGCTCGAAGTTCTGCCCAGCGACCAATGTCACACTTGTGCGAATTGGCAATTCCATCGTAAGCCTCACGATAGTCGTAATAAGCCCCATTGCTTTGCCAGTGATATCGATTTTCGAAAAGTTGATCATGTTGCCAAGGTTTAAGGGCGTTGTATTGCATGTGATCATGGGCATCAATCAGTCCTGGAGAGATGACTCCCTGCGAACACACTACCGTACTATTCGAAACATCACATTCCGAACCCACACATTCAATGACACCAGTGTTTGAATCCCACTGGACGACACCGGCAACTGGACCGTCTAACGAAAGAACTACACCAGATAAGGCTATCAAACCATCGGTGCCATCTTTGGCTTCACAATCAGGAAGATCGGGTCCTTCTGTCCAAAAGGAATCTGGGGTCTCTATACCGGTATCGGGATCTTCTACATCGGTATCCGACGTATCTTCTGTGTCTTCTGTGTCGGTATCCTGAGAACCAGTATCTTCTGTATCGACTGAACCAGTATCCTCTGGTTCTGTTTTGTTCCCATTACAGGCGAGTACTGTAACCAATGGTAAAGTGCATAATATGGAGCGCATGATATCCTCTTACAAGTAAAGCAAAAACGGTTGCTGAAAAATCTAACCGATTCGCTCTGCTCTGAACACGTGACAATCTGGTGATCGTGTTACACACCACGGTCAAGTCAACAGATGCGAAATACAAAATGATTGCTCCACCACCATCAATGAAGAGTCTAGCCTGTTGAATTCAAGGAAATATGATAATCATCTGTATGAACCTACCACTGTTCAATAACTCCCGTCGAGGTTTATATGAGTGAACGCATGGACCCTGAAGACGATCCATTTCGCAGACGACTCTTATTTTGTCTGAGTGTATTGATCGTTGGAGTTGCGATTCTGGTGATGGAATGGTGGTCTGGCTACGGAGTAGAGTGTACCACCGACTTGGTCTGTGACTGCTATCCACGTGGGATCCGCTGTTGGTTTGAGAATCGATAGCCACGCAAGACACTGCTCGATTGTTCAGTGCGTATAGTAGCCTGAAAAGACGATGGCATTGCTGCCGCAGTGGATAAAATCTCCGGGAGATACTGGAATTCCTGTCACATAGGAAATTGGAGAGTGTTCGATAAATACCGCTCGCAAATCTGTATGTCCTGTTCCACCAACGTAGAGATACGCGGTGTTGTTCAGTGAGGCCAAGTCGGTAATGACAAAGGTTTGATTGGTTGGATTCGTCCAATTGGTGTTGGCTGTGCAATAATTCGCCGCGATGGGATTGCTTCCCAAACTCACATTGGGTCCTTGTGGGTAAGCAAAAGTCTCCCCAATAGACCAGATGAGCAAAGCTATTGAGGCGATGACTGCAGATATTCCAAATAGATTTCGTGACATTGTTCCTCCGAGTTTCGATTCAAGCATATCAAGTCCTAACTAAACAGACTAAGCACAACATATATTTTAAAATGGGAGATTCAACGTAAAAGACACCTGTAGATGAATCGACTGTTTCTGTATAGAATAAACATATTTTACATCTTTTGGTCCATCACCATTGTTACGGGACAGCAGTTTTCCTACTCGAGATTACTTTCAAGCCACTTTTTGGCATTGGTATCACTTAAGCAAGTCAATAGGGTGCTGCAGTAACATCGACACCAATCGTAAATTGTATATATCTAAAGCATTGTATGATATGGATGGGGATGGGGTGTATGTTGGTACTGATACAGATCACAATGTGCAATAATATTGCACTCGGTTCTTGACGTTCCCAAAATATAAAATAGGAACTTTTTCCAAAGTAGGGACCTCTAGTTTGGCGGACCTCCGGATGGTCCACCTGCCGAACTGTTTCCGGCATCGCCACGATAGCAATAGGGCTGATATGGGAACGAGGGAATCTCATCTGAATCCAATGTCATATAATAAGCGTAAATTTCTTCACCCAATGCAGGCTGTAAATTTTCAGGAACTGCTGTGACCCGGCCATTGCATTTATCCAAATGACAGGTACCAGTATTGTATGCATCTTCATCGAATACATAGCAATCGGCATCCGTGACATCCTCACAGGAAGTCATTGCGTAGCAACTGTCCATACGAGTCACTGTACTAGAAGTGTCACCCGAATCAGAGAACCCGTAGGGTCCAAAAATGGGGAAGCCATCCAAGGACAACCCAATCAACCCTGAGTGCGTTCCATCGGCTCCCATTCGCTCTAAATTTGTCAGCTCACCACAGATTGGAAAGGCGTGGTAATGATAGGTTCCATTTGCCGGGTGACCACCACAATCATCAACAATTTCATCCGTCACTGCCACTGTGCCAATACCGGTAAACTGATTGAAGATACTGACTCCATTGACTCCAACCGCGATGGTACCACCACCCAATTCGAACAGGTCGCTATCACTGTTGTATGTAGGCTCATTCGGAACGACATACTCAGTGTTTGAAGCCGAAGACCCCAGCAACGGGGGTAATTCTCCAGACAAAGCATAGTTTTCAAAGGTGTGACCAGGCAGTCCATTTGCGGTGATTTTGATTTCTCCGTCGGAACTGCAATCGAACGTCACGTTTCCAGTATTGCTGATGGATTCACATTCTTGAACTGTCTGACCATCAATGATGCAAGAGCCCGCATCGGAACAACTTTCGGACAGGACATATTCGTCTAAATCCTCAATGTTCCAAGTACAGCTGGTACCCGAACAATCATTCGATTCTTGGTAGCATTGCCAATATCCAGTCCAATCGTCAACAGAGGGAACTGCATTGGTCACGAACAGTGCTTCTAACTCTGTGCAATCAACACTGAAGGAAGCATTGTCATAGTTGGACTCTTCTTCGGTTTTGCCAGAACAAGCAACTTGCCCCAGTAATAGAACCGTACAATAGGATGATATACGCATAGAACACTCCATCGAGTTCAGGTGTCGATTAACCGTAACAATATTCTCCACTGATTGATAAGATTTGTCATTTTCAAGAGTGCATTCGACCAATCACATCCAATATTTTGTACGTTCTATGAAACAATAGGAAGCATCCGCAGAAAATATTAGGATTGCGAAGTTATTTCATTTTATCGACAGTATGTCCATGATTTCAATGGTTGATATCGCCATCGGATTTGGATGCTCTGTACGGTTTAATAAAGCTGGAAAAGATATTGATGCCGACTTTGAATCCACTTTTGTCGCGTACCAATCATGCATCAAGTTGACCAGAGTATCAATATTATCCAATCCTCTCCGACTCAAAAGACCGTCATTCCTTTGGCAAAGAATCTTCCCGATGCCCAACGATCGAGAAAACCCCCATCATCGCCAACATAGAGCCAAACAGCAATCCATGCACCCCACCCACATCAGAGGATACATAGGGAGAATCTAGGAGTGGAAGTTCCATTTGCTGGCCCTCTCCTTCTCGAATCACAATGTGGTCGTTGAGTGGGTTGAAGTGAAGCACATCATCCCAAAACACAACGCCATCGCTATTTTGAAGTGTAATTGGCATAGAGAGTCTTTGCGTGTCTAGTTGAAAACGATGCCGAATGAATTGCTCACCCGATGAAAGATGGCTTTCCTGTAAAACCCCGTCTCCCAGCATCAGAACTGGGCTGGCGTAATCCTTCGAGGTCCAAAGATCAATCGTCACGGAAGATGTAATGGACTCTTCTGGCAGGTCTGGCTGTTGATCTGCATCGGTATCTTGTTCGTACACCCAGTACTGTAGAGGTCTCGTCCCTTCTTCGATCAAGATCGCGTCACGCTCCAAGGATCGTTGCATCCGAATTCGATCGACTGGCAAAAACAACTCTGGGTAGACAACCAAATATTCGATACCTCTAACATTGAGAACATCCCATACAGACCGATGATCCAACAGAGCTTTGAGGACTTGCTTTTGAATCTCTTTGGTATTCGATCCGTGAACATCCACAGAAATACAGTGATTGGTGATCGGGTGTCCGTGAGACACTTGTGCTAGGCAGTCCTGCATGTAGAGTTCAATATCGGCATCGGAGCCTTGGTTGCGCTCATATGCCTGTGGATACAAAGTGAAAATAGCCTTGTCATCAGGCACAAAATTCAAGACAGGAGATTCGATAGACCACACCTTTTGACGGTCTGAAAAGTCCATCAACTCTATTTGCCACATCGAAAGGGGCAACAGCAATAGCGCTAGTGGAGTACGATGAACGAGTTTCTGAAGTCCTGCTGCACTCAATACCGCCACCATCAGGACAAATGGCTGGGCGAGTCGAATGGGAAAGCCTATCGATGATATCCCCGGCAAATCATACACCCACTCCATTAGAGGGAAGATCCACCCACTTCCTGAATCCACCTGCCACATTGGACCCAACGCGAACAACAAAGATACCCCACCCATCCACAATATCGATGCCCACTTGGAAAGAATTCGTTTCTGAATTACACCACAGATGAAGTGAATGAACAATACAAAACCGACGATAGACAGCCCAAGTGCAATGGCATGGCGTTCTCTAAACAGTTCTGGCGACGCACCCCAAAAGTTGTCCCAAGACAAAGACCCGATCGACACCTTGATCGCATCTCGCACACCCAAACCACCAACGGCAGACATCGACTGATACTGAACCCACAAAATAGGAAGTACTCCCAACGCAATGTATACAGTTCGTGGATCTTTCCACCCTTTCGATCCAATCCACCAACCAATCAACAGCAACAGTGCCGACGCACCAATATAGGAGGAGGTAAACATGCACAATGCAAAGGAAAACACACTGACCAACCACCAAATCCAAGTAAAGGAGTCCGCCACTTGAAAACGACGAATCGATATCGCCAAACAGGGCAAACCCACCAACAGTGTCTGATAAATCTGTCCTTCCAAGAGCGCATTTTGAACCAAACCTGAAAACCCAAATACCAGTCCTGCCAGCAAACTCCAAGGGGATTTCACATTCCACTCACGCGCCAGCAAATCTGCCGACAATGCAGAGAGTGCAGGACATAAAACAATCCAAACTCCATAAATCACATGCGGCTCTAACCAATCAAATACTTGGATGGAGAGCCAAAGTGTGTAAGAGTCCAAGGACTGATAATTCGTCCCCTGAGGATACTGTGTGGATGAATCGAAAAATCCTTCCCAGCCTCCAGCTCTACCCATCATCCAATACGATCCTAGTGCATCGTGGTAGACAGCCGGTATTCCTTCTAAGCCAAGTACACTTCGTTGGAGCCAAAGTGAGCATGCCACAAAGAATACAAAGGAAACAAATGCCGAGAGCCAAAATGGTACTTTCAACACTCTTTCCATCATCGGTTCTGCAGACCACCTCGGCTTCAACCACCCAAGAAGCAAGCACAAGAATCCACTCACAGAAAACCACAGAAGATATTTTTGACGATGCCACCGTTCAAGTGTCTGTGTTTGCTCCAATCCACCTGTTGTACTGGTCCACTGGCGAATTTTAGAGGTTGTATCATTCAGCAAAAACAGCTCTTGCTCATCCACTCGGCCCATCACAACTGTTGATACCGTCTCTCTATCCGCATGATCTATATGCACTTGATTAACCCAATCAGATTCACCGTCCCACGCAATGGACCACACGTGGAAATCACCGACCATATTACTGCGCTCGGGAACTGGATAGACGTGTGCACCATGCTGCTCAACCATCACGGATGGAGCCTCTTCTAAATCGGTACTATACCAAAGAGTGATTTCTCCTGCCTGGGCAACACCGATCATCCAAAGTATACACGTCCATAAATAGATCACCCCACGGTCCTCCGTCTTGCTCTTGTATCGTCAGAACAATCTGAACGCACATGGGTCTTCTGGATGATGTCTAGCGAAAAATCATCCGTTGTTCTTCTGAACCGGACGATATGGGTGCACCCAGTTGAGATAGGTCGCAATCTGACGGGTTTGAATCCACACTTTACCTCGACCAGAGAATCGGCAAACGAGACCTTCCCCACCCAAGAACAGTGATTTCCAATTGGTACCCGGACGCGCACCCGGAAGTGTCGTCACATTGTAGTTCAAGGTCGATTCAAAAGCGACGATGAAGCCAGTATCAACAAAAACTTCATCTTCCACATCCAGTTCAATGATGGCACCATACGAGTTGAAGAATAGATCTCCATTTCCGGAGGCCTTCAACAGGATCAGACCTTCCCCAGAGAAGAATCCACGCATCCCTTGCCACTTGCTGCTGATCTCTACCCCTTCCGAGTTCGCCAAATACGCGCCACGTTGCAAGTAAATGTCAGTAGATCCATCTAGGGCGTAGTGTACAGCATCTCCAGGTTGACCAGCCGCAAACGTAATTTCACCTTCACCGCCTTGAGCAGTATAAGAACTGATGATGAGTGACTCACCACCCAGTCCGCGAGAGAGTGAACTCATCAAACCACCTTTCAGAGAGGCTTTGAGTTCAATATTGGGACTCATGGTTGCCATCGCACCCGGTTCAGAATGATAGGTCTGTCCACTTTGTAATTGTACGGTAACCAGAGCAAAGTCAGGTCGCTGAGTAATGGTAAATGACATGATGTACTCCTTAAGACTGACGGGGTTTCAAACTTGGACCGAGCGCAGATCCAAAACTAGAGGGGTTGTGACTCTGACAATACACGATGCCTTTGCCTTCAAAACGGCACACCAAGCCTTCACCACCCAAAATAGAACTCATCCAAGAGGCTCCAGCCTTTTGAACTTTAAAATTCAGGGTATCTTCAAAGGCGACGATGTGTCCTGTATCGACGATGTAATCTCCATCAACTTCCACAGCGTAAATCGCTCCAAAGGAATTCATGAACATATCCCCTGTTCCCGAACACTTCACCCAAAAGGCTCCCTCTCCAGAGAAGAATGCCTTTCCAAGACCCTGCCAAGACGCATCAATCGTGATATCTGGATCCGATGCGAGCCAAGAACCACCTTGAACGATGAGGGTGGCATTGTCTAGACGATGGTGGATCACATCCCCCATCATCGTGGGTCCTAAAATGATGTATTGTCCGTCTTCACGAGCCGTAAAATGATTGATAAAAAGACTCTCGCCCGCAAAGAGACGCTTGAGACCTTTCATGATCCCGCCACCACTAGACCCCTTCTTTTGAGTCGTGGTTTCTACTGTCATTCGAGTGGACATCGCCACCATAGCACCCACTTCACAAGTCAAATGATCACCAGCATTGAGCTGTACCTTAACGACAGAAGAAGCCGGTTTTGCCAAAATTTCATATTGCATATTTCTATCCTCCTTAGCGCCACAAGTGTCGATTGGTCCATTGTGCCAAACCGTCTATCGATCGAGATTGAAGATAAATCCGGCCAGGTCCAGTCACACGACTAACCAATCCTTCTTTACTGAAAAAGGAGGAGAAAATCCCCCCTGCCATACCCACTTTCATTCCAACCGTTGGCTCATAGGCTACAAGGTGTCCAGTATCAACGACAAATGGACCATCAATCTCCTTGACGAAAATTCCACCGTACGCTCCAAACCATACTTTCCCTGTACCGGAAACCTTGAGACGAAAGAGTCCCTCGCCTCCAATCCAAGAGGCAAACCCAGCCCAAGAAACACCCATCTTCACACCAGGTTCACTGGCTAGATAGGCCCCAGGCTGAAGAAACATACTGGTTCCATTCAGATCCAAGCATTCGATATCTCCAGGAAACGGTTGCGTGATCACCAGTTCACTCTCTGCCGTGGCTTGAAACTCATTCACAAACAGCGTCTCTCCACCGAAGATGCGTCGTAACAGTGCACCAAAAAAACCTCCGTTCCAACGCGTTTTCATGACGATTGACGTACTCATCGATGCCATCGCATCGGCTTCGGCGACAATCCGATCTCCGGGTTGCATTTTGACCTGCACATTGGCAAAGGCTGGTCTATCTCGAGTGATAACTTCCATAGTATCTCCTTAAAATGTTGGAAGTATTCTATCGATGGCGAACCCATAATTCCAATGATTTCCCTGTGTTTTTTAGAAATAAAATTGATATCCACAGTGATATCATGACAATTGATTTGAAGTTCCCACTCGTTGAGGTCACCAATAGTACAGGGCATTCATTGCAACTAGTTTGAGAATATCACTATGACATGACCAAAAAATAGACAGACCCAAGCACCCTGAGTTCAGGTACTTGAGTCAAAGTCTATAAACTTACTGTGCAGTGAAGTTTAAGGTATAATCAATATCAATGCTGCCCAATTGTGCTGATTCTGTGGTCGATACAGTCAACACATTGTTTTGATAAGTTCCATTCCAATCGAGTTGATAAGTGGTATTGTCAAAAGACACAGTCACATCAATCAATCCATTGACGACTCCACTAGAGTCAATTGTCCCTTGAACAGCGTTTTGCTGATTGCCAAGGATCCCAAAATTGCAGGAGTATGAACCATACACATCAGAATCAGACACCGTCAGTTCCACTGTCCCATTGCAAGTGTCTGGACCAAAACTGGTATCGATCGTGAAGTTGACATTTCCTTGAATTGTATCACCAGCAGGAGCGGTTTCCTGTAGATAAACATTGACTTCAGACTGTGGTTCAAACTCTCCTTCAAAGATGCTTTGTGAACCGTAAATCGCCCAAATGAAGTCCATATCTCCATCACCATCAAGATCTGCCATGTGATGATCGCCAGCCATCTCTGTTCCAGTGTCGATGAGGATCTCTTCGAAACTTTGATCTTCTCGTTGCTTGAACAAATAGAGTCCATCATAACCATCTCCAGATACTGATATGTCCATAAGTCCATCGCCATCAACATCACCAACGTGGGTCACACCTGGAGCACCATTTCGATCCGGATCTGCCTCATCTACGTAAAAACCTTCGTAAACGACGTTCATGGTGGAATTCCAGTTGCTCAAACCATCAAGTGTTTCTGGAGGTGGGATCTCAAACCAATATACGCCCATCGTTTGCTCATCAGGGGCTGTTGCCAACTGGTGATTGTGGTTTACATAGACGATGTCTTCATACCCATCATTGTTCATATCAGACATGATCACATCGAATCCACGACCAGTATTGTCGTTGATCACGTGCTCTGTCCAAGCTGATGTTGCACTAGAGGGATTCTCCAACCACACCAGGGCTGCACCCAAAAAGTACTGAGGCAAGATAATGTCCATATCTCCATCTTCATCAACATCATGGAGAGCCAAAAGAGTACCACCATTCTGGCTGATGGTACGTGGCGTAAACGATGCAACACCTGGAATACCAGCATTTTCAAACCATTCAAGAACCATATCTCCAGGTGCAATCACATTACCCAACCAATCTGTCTCCGCATTTTTATAGGAGGTGGTGACAAAGTCCAGATCACCATCGCCATCCATATCAACGGGATAGGCTTTGTGATAAAAGTACTCCTCTCTAGGAACCGGAATGATATCGGGAATATCAAACTGTAGAGAACCAGATGAGTTAATGGTTCCTTCCATCCAAGTGAGACCACCATTTGGCAAAGGAATGAATCCTGTACCGATCACCCAATCATCGACACCATCATTGTTCACATCGAAGATAGAGCTATCATTTGGCCAGTCGATTTCAAAAGTGCGATCAAAAGCCGTTTCAGTAGACCACAATCCCAATGTACCTGTTGGTGCGCCACCAGAACGTGAGAAAATGTAGGCCGCCCCAGCTCCAATAAAGGTGGGCCAATCACCCAAACCAACACTCATCGACGTAATCAAATACTCATCAAAACCATCAAAGTTTATATCGATTGGCTGCATCCAAGCAGTTCCGGGAAGAGTCAACACGGTTTGCTTACGGAATGTCATCTTCTCAGTGTCTTGAGGCTCTTCCGCACCACTACCATCATCTGATGTATCATCAGATGTATCGGTAGTATCCGTCGTGTCTGACGAATCTGTCTCAGTTGATTCAGTGTCTTCAGTTTCTGAACCTTCTAACTCAGCATCAACCGCAGAATCTTCTGTCAATTTTTGTGGAATCTCTGTACTACAAGCTGTCAGCACACCCAAAATAGAAAATATCTTCATAACCTCTCCAAAATCTATTTGATTTAATATATTTCATTTGTTATATAATAGAACCAACTCAGATTGGCAACTCAAAAAATACAATGATTAAACTCATTTAATCTGTATTTAGTGTGATTTAAGTTGTTTCAAGTGCACCTAATCGCACGATGTGAATTTGTTTGGTGACGCAACATATGAATAGATTTTGAATAGACTAAGGAGGCATCTATGTTTTGGTTACTGGCTTGCACCGGAACTTCTCAAACCGACACATCTGCTATAGAAGAAGAGCAAAGTATTCCGGCAGGATATGAAGCCGTGTTGATCATGCCCTATGAAGAATGTTCAGAACCATTTGAAGGAGACGAAGAGTTCGCAACGGATGGAGAAATCTGTGTCAACGTTTTCATCTCTGGAGCCGCACCATTTGGTACCCGATTCTCCGATTATGGAGACTGTGACTCTGTTCGAACAAATCGTCCTACGGGGAACTACCCCATTCCAAACAACTCCACCGAAGAGGATCCCAGACTGGAAGATCCACAATATGTTGAAGACTTAGAGTGGACCAAAAAACAACATGAAGCCACTGCTTGCTCGTGCTGTCACTCTTCTACCATTACCAATGACATTGGGATGTATGATATTGACTCTGGCGTAATTTGGACCGATTCTCTAACCGATCGTGGTCTGGCGATTATGAGTGGAGATCTAGATTCCTCGATTCTCGGACACTATAAACCTGAAGACAATCACGGGTTCGTTCGAGAAAATATCGGTGCACCAACCACAGATTTTGAACGTTGGCAAGGTTTCTTCCGGCAAGAATTGGAATATAGAGGTGTTACTGCAGAGGACGTTGAGAATATGTTTCCGCTCGGTGGCTGGCTGTTGGACAACCAAGTCGATCCAGGCCGCGATTGCATTACAGACTTCGAACGCGTTGATCAAGATGGCACTCTCTATTGGGCAAATTCAGACGTTCGATACATCTACGTGATGGAACTTGGGTCCGACAATCCAGGTCTTCCTCCATCGTACGACATGCCCGAAAGCGTCATCTGGCGTATTGACGTCAACCATACGTCTGCACCGCTAAAGTCTGGTACGGTGAAATATGGTGTCGTTCCGGAAGGAGCCAAACAAACATTCCCCACAGCAGGTGCACCCGCAAGTCTAGACGTCGGTAAAGAATACCGATTGTGGCTTCTCACTGATATGGGTCTTCCAGTTCACACGCACTGCAGATTTACGTACTAAATCTCAGATTTATCTATCAACACAACTTTATCTATCAACACAACTTTGGAGTAACTATGTTCCTTTCTCTTTTATTGATGGCTTGTGGTGACAAGTCTGGTGACACAGGTTCCGATTTGGGATCAACAGAAGCAGAGGTCTCGTCTTTTGATTGCGCGCAAGACTATGCCTTTTGTACCGAGCTCTCTGTTCCTGAAGGCTTCACTGGAAACACACGCAATTTAACCTTGGCGCTGTATTCAGTATTGCCCCCTATTGGCCCACCCGATGTTGTACTCGCACAAATCGAAAATCCAGACATTGGAATCGACAATAACTTTTCAGTTGGGCTTCACCCCATCACGGCAAGTGGTGATTACCATCTATACGTGTCTCTCTATATGGAAGGTGGTGGTGAATGGTTGCCTGAATCCGGCATCGACTATTACTTGACCACCGATCCCATTACATTTTCTGGTGGTTCAGTAGATCTTGGTGGATTGGAACTCGTCTTAACTGAGTAAGCTGAGCAAGAACCATCCAAGTGACTACTGGAGGGCAGATCCGTTGGTCTGTCCTCTGTCGTTTTTTACCCCATCTATACCGCAAACACCTGAGATGGATCTTGAAAAGACTTAAACTCCAAAGCATTGCCAGATGGATCTCGCAGAAACATCGTCGCTTGCTCCCCCACCTCGCCTTGAAAGCGAATCTTGGGCTCGATGATCCAAGAAATGGTCTTGGCATATTCACCATTCGTCAAACGATCGCTGAGGGCATGCCAGTCCGACCAATCCAAGATCAAACCAAAGTGCCTAACCGGTACAGCATCTGAGTCCACACTATTGGTGGGATCTAAAATTACCAAGTCATCCACCAGATGAAGACTCACCTGGTGATCCCAAAAGTTGATGTCCACCCATCGCTCCGCCGTTCTACCGACCGCACACTGAAGCACAGTTTCATAGAAATGACGGGTTTTTGCGATATCGTGAATGGGAAGCGCAAGATGAAAGAGTGACATTATTGTCTATTCGATCACAACAGACGCAGACGCACCACCCGGAGCATTCACCGTGTAAGAACCGGCTTCCAAACCTTCAATGTGGTATTCAAAGCGATACATATCGATGCAATCACACTCCTCGCCGATTTTTGTATAGTCCATATTCAAGTCGCTGCCGTCCAGAGATCCTTCCACATCAAAACTCAAACAGGAACTCTCTTCGTAGTTTTCATGCACCACTTGTACAACGCCAGCCTCTACAGTGGCCGTAAAAATATCTTCCAATGGCTCGCCCTCACAACCAGCTGAAGAAACACTGGTATTTGTAATATCAAAGGCAGCTTCCTCTGATGAACTCGTATCTGTATCTTTCTCAGAACAGGCAAACAATGTACCCAATACAATAGCAAAAATAGACATTCAACCTCCAAACGTGAATAGAATCATACCCACTTTACCAAAAATCGTGTCAATATCCACATTGGGCATTGAAAAAGTACACCGAGTGTTATCACTGCCGTTACTTTTTACGCTGCGTAGGCTCGAATTCAAATAGGGGCAATTCCATCACCGAAGGTCTGTTGATCACTGTACCTTCAAATTCTATCCGCTGATCTGAGACGTTGACCAGCTCATCCAATTCATAGACATTCTGGTACCCGTACCCGTACAGATTGATATAGGTTGGGACATTGAGCGCCATCATCACCGGTCGCTCTTCGTCTATCACTTCATCAGAAGCCGTCGGCGGTAGGACCATCTTCGTTGTAAAGTCGACGGGATTGCCTTCAAAGTTGTTGTTGCAGTAGATCAAAATTCGAGTGTTTGGATCGGGAATCAATTCTGTCAGACTGCGCTGGTTGAAATCAGAGAAGTTCAAGTGCTTGGCCCCTGCCACGTGAATTCGTTCAAAGCGTTCAGCCGATCGTGTGTCCAGTATAATGGTGTTTGGATCTTTGCTCATGTCTAGAAACTCATCCAAACCAACCAAGCGCTCTGATCGGTGTTCCTCCACAGTTTCCACAAGCGTTTTGAAGTCAGCATAACTCACCTTTGCCGATGGGTATTCTGGAGTATCTGGAGAGTCAGCAAAGACTGTAGACGGTAGCCCCACAGCCATTAGCACCACACACTTCAATCTTTGCATCATCTGTTCCCTCTTCACATTCTACTCTGCCCATGTTGTACACGTACAAAATGCTTGGAATACCTTCCCTATTCCAACATACGGATGATTGTCTATATTCTTAAAGACAATTCTCAAAACCTGAAATGGGTTACGTGAAAAACATGAAAGCCTCCATCCGTAAAGTCGTCAATTTTCTCCGTTTCTATCCGCCCTACTTGGGTGCTGGTGTATCAGTGAAACACGTCAACGAGGACATGACCTCTATCACCGTGCAGATGAAAATGCGTTTTTGGAACCGAAACTATGTCGGAACCCACTTTGGCGGCAGTCTCTACAGCATGTGCGACCCATGGTACATGTTCATCCTGCTCGAACACCTCGGAAAGGAATGTGTCATCTGGGACAAAAGTGCTGAGATTGATTTCGTATCTCCCGGCAAAGGTACCATGACGGCGGTCTTTGAAATCGACCACCAAACCATCGATCAGCTGCGCGAACAAGCACAGGACAACCAAAAGCACCTTCCCGTCTTTCACACCTCCGTGATCGATGAGGATGGACAGGTTGTGGCGACGCTGAAGAAGATTCTCTATGTTCGAAAGAAGCGGGAAAAGTGATAGGGGAAGCACTCAAATCACACTCAAATCTTTCCACTTCTTCATAAACCATTGCTCTCTTATCTGTTCATCACCACCTCTTGGTAAGTTGCCAATGCACAAAGTATTAAACCAAGACTGGGATTGAATATCTCGGAGCTGATGGCCTATCCATTCACGAAGTTTCTCGTCTTGTTCCTGAAATGAAGCGATAAGTTCAGAACATCCATCAATCAGAGCCACTATATCTTCCAAATCTTGGCTATCGAATGGTTCATTTTGTCCTCTGCTCAAGAACGCTTCAATCTTAGTGGCCAAATATAGCGCAGGTTGAGCTATCAATATGTGATGACCATTGATAGCGTATGATAGAGGATTATCCACAATGTGTGTGTACCATCGATTGGAAAACCCCATGACTTCCGATGACGGAAATAGAAAATCAACCAGCTTTCCTTTTGGAGATATATAGCGACACATTGGACCATCGATGTCTGGTGACCATTGCATCGTTCGCAACCTATTCTCAAAGTCTATCCACTGCAGTGGGCTGGTAATTTGAAACAAGATGAGATCGATATCTTTGGTGGTTCTCAACTGCGAACGAGCAAAATCATCCAGATAACAATGCAATGCGGCTCCACCCACAAATATCGGGGGCATTTCCAACCAGTGTAATTCCTCTTTGAGTTCAAGCATTTCTTGAAGCATATTCCTCCTCCATCGTCTTCACAGCCAACGCAATCTCTCGAACACGACCCAAGCGAAAGACCTCAACCAAATCAAGCCATGGTTTCAGTTCTGTCTCGTTATGGGAAAGATAGACAAAACCAGCATCTAAGGGTTGTACCCCTATGCCCATTGTACTCGATGATTCATCGGGCCAAACAAAGGGTATCTCTGGCCGAGATATCTCAGGAAGCTGTGCTGTCGTCATGCCTCTACAAAGTGTCTGCATCTCTGCTGGAAAGACATGAGGCAAACCATACCGAAGGAAATTGATGGTTACATGATGATCCACTCGATTGCTTGATTTGTTCCACAACTTGCTGTCATTCAGTCTCAATAATGAACGATGCAACGCGGATGCTGACCAATGTAAGCGGATGGAAAGTTTAGCCTGATGTAGTGGTTCGTTTGGTGATTCTTTGAACAGTACCATCAACGGTAAAATATCTTGGGGAAGTAGCATAGTTATTCCATATTCTAAATTCTGGAATTTAGAATATAGCATAGGTTGTGGTCGAAATCAACTATGTGTTCCCAGGCAAAGGCACCATGACGGCCGTCTTTGAAATCGACCATCAAACCATCGAGCAACTCCGTGAACAAGCACAGGACAACCAAAAGCACCTACCCGTCTTTCACACTTCCGTGATCGATGAAGAGGGACAGGTTGTGGCGACGGTGAAGAAGATTCTCTATGTGCGGAAAAGGCAACTCTAAGGAGATTGACAGACAAAGTACTCTTGCAATGTAGTTTGTGATGTTGTACGCCATTCGTGAGATATGGCATCCATGTACACCCTCCTCCTATCTGAGGAAGGTTCTCCATTCGCCCA
>CAJWHX010000012.1 GCA_913040875.1 uncultured Pseudomonadota bacterium
CCAGACATAATCTGTCAATAGTGGATTGCTCACGCCATCTTGTATTCTCGCTGATCCGTCACAAATAGCACTTGAATAATCTCCACCACCATCGGATGTCCAAAAGTCATACTGGGTTCCACTTCGTGTCGCATACTCCCACTCTACTTCTGTTGGCAACACATATCCACTACACTGGTAGGGATTCACCGACTCTGTACAGGTCACACTGTCACTTCCAGAGTTGGAACAACTATAGCACTCTTGTAGCGATGTTCCATTCACACTGTTGTGTTGTTGAGTCACCATATTCGCAAAATCCGCAGCCATATGCCAACTGACATAATAAGCAGGGTAATCTGCGCCCACACCATATGTTGTTGAATATGTTGTTGGATCGTAAGGCATAAGGGCTGTAAACATCCCCTGTGTCACTTCTGTAGTCATCAAGTAGAAATCATTCGTCAGATCATATCGTCCTTGTGGATCCGAACCAGATGGAATCAATACCATATCAATCGATTGTCCACCGCCCAAATCCAAATTGGCATCGCAGCTGGTCAATCCACAGGTCACAGACGAGACCACCGTTGCCAAATTACTCGCACCGGCTGTTCCACCAAAATTATCGACCGCGGTCGCAGTGCACATTACGACATCACCCACACCGACCAAGCCCGAAATCAAAGTCAAACTTGCACCTGTTCCGAGACTATTTTGACCATCGCTCCACTCATAACTGACCGTTGGGATTTCCCCATCGTCATCTGTTGCACTCGCTGAACAGGTAATGGTCTCATTCAATTCGGGTGATGTGTTCGAGATGGTTGGGATGTCAACAATCGGTGTTCTATTCCCGATGATCACAGTTGAACTGGCACTGTCTGTTGCGCCCTGAGAATCAGTTGCGCTCACCACACATTGAATACTGTCGGTTGGCAAAACATTGAAATTGCTCAGATCCACTGTATCACTGACTGCCATCTGACTGCCATTTCTCTTCCAAACGAAGGTTCCCGTCACCGTTTCATTGGGATCTTCGATGGTCGGAGTACATGTCAAGGTCGCGTCGTTGGTCACCGCACTTGAAGGCGAAATCGAAACATTCGAAACAACTGGGGCGGTGTTTTGTACAACCACATCTACGCTGTCGCTCACCACTTGATTGCTGATATCCATCGTCGTGACTGTGCAAGTAATGATATCCCCCAGATTGGCTTGTGTACCATCTACGACATAGGTATCCACAGAACTGATGACTGCACCATTGGAACTCCATTCGTAAGAGGGAATGAGTGTACCGTCCTCATAATCAGATGCCGTCGCTGCACAGGTTAGAATCGTTCCTACCCGAACGATAGAATTCGGAGTGATCGAGATGCTATCTATACTTGGCATACTATCTACAATTGTGACGGTTTCAGTTTCCATCACCATCGCACCACCATTGTCCATTGCCGTTACATGACAGGCCAGCTCATCCCCAACGTTAAACGATACGTCCAACAAGTTTAGAGTCGCTTCAGCATTCGTAGAAGAATTTGGATAGAGCGTCGTCCCCGTGGTTGCATTTTCGAATAGATAAGTCACCGTAGGATCGACACTGCCGTCCGCATCTGATACCATCGCGGCACAGGTCACTGTATCAAAGGTTCTCGGATTGACTGGAACAATCGAAATATTATTTATCACAGGCGGTTCATTCACCACCGTAAAACTGCCGACTGCCAAATCACTTTCTCCATAGGCATCGCTCACAGTAGCCGTACACGTCACAATATCACTTGGATTCACGACAATTGAAGACAAGGTAAAGGTATTTCCTGCACCTGCTGAAAATCCGTTGACACTCCAAGCGTAGGTCGCAGTCAGATTCTCACCATCTGGATCGGTAACGACACTCTCGCAAGTCAATGTATCACCCAACTGACCTGTACTTCCAGGAGTAACACTAACCGGACCCAGAACCGGTGCTCGATTATCCAACGTTACAGTAGTGGTCAGCATATCGCTGGCACCCCAGTCATCAGTGGCGATGGCATTGCATGCAATCACATAATTGGGCAACACACCAAGCGTCGATAAATTCAATGTCGATCCTGAATACGTTTGTCCATTGACCGTCCATTGAAAGGTTGGCGAAATGCTTTGATCTAAATCGGAGGCCGTACCTGCACAGGTGAGTACCGTATCATTATAGATGGCCCCATTGGGGGAAATCTGTGCGCTGTTTACGACTGGATCGGTGTTGGAAACAGTAATCGAGGCTTCGGTATAGGGACCATCTTGGTAGCCGTCATTCGGAGTCACTCGCACGGTCCACACTTCGTTCACGTCCAATTCTGCTGCACCAATCGACGTGCTGATAAAACTGGTCAACACACCATCTTCATACCAAGCATAGCTATTGCTGACGTTTTGACCATCCGCATCCGAACTGAGAGCGCTGATAGACAAACTGGTATTGGTATAGACAGGATCAGGAGAAAATGAAATGCTGTCTACAGCCGGAAGCGTATTCACACGAATAGTGGTTATATCATCGGCAAACAAGCCTGCTGAATCAATAGCAGAGACAGAAATCGAATGCACCCCAGCACTCAAGGCGCTGGATGAAAACTGTGCTATCCCTTGTGAATTGGCTGTACCAGTGTACAATTCGCCATCCAAGTCACTGCTCCAAACGACTTCGATATCACTGGGCTGATCTTCACCATCCCATACGCTGGCTCGAAAGGTGACAATCTCCGACAATTCAAATAGTTCTCCGGCCTGGGGTTCATCAATGCTTGCTGTCGGTGCTGTCCCAATTAATATCAACATCCCTGTTGTACAAGTAGCTCCTATGTCATCCGTAGCGGATAGAGTCATCGTATGTGTACCAGGTGACAGAGCGTTTGTCGCAAAAGAGAATGTACCATCGGAAAATGGAGACAACGACTGTACGGGACCATCCAAACTGGATGAGACATCTATCAACAACTGATTGTTTGGTATATCAACATCCACGGTACTGCCTGAGAATACTATCAAATCTCCAAGTAGAAATGTGGCTCCATCGAGGGGCTCGGTAAAAGAGCATGTCGGTACATTATTGTCGCCACCAACTTGAATGACCACCTCTTCGGTACTCACTTTTCCAGTGCTGTCTTCGACCCGAAGTTCTATCGCATGATTGCCTTCTGTCAGGTAGGTATAATCTGAAATCTCTCCATCAGCGTTGATGGTGGTATCGAGTGCGAGTTCTCCATCAACATTTGAGGTCCAGACTGCTATCAACTCTTCGGCCGAGTCCTCATCATCACTCACCAATGCAGAGAACTGAATGAGTTCTGATGCATAGTACGTACCCTCAGGTATCGGAGTTAGCATTTCAATATCTGGTGTACCAGTTGGAAGAACATCGACTTCTATCTCGGTTCTTCGGTCTGCACCTTGTGGATCTCTAACCTCTACCCGTACAACCTCATCGCCTTCTTGAAACACAATCTCACACGTGGATTCTCCGCTGGCATTTGCATTGTACCAATCACACACAATCTCGCCATCAACGTACCAAACGACCTCGAGTTCATCTACGTCGTGGTCTGCATCAGCTACTACCGCTTCAAAAGACTCTACAAAACCATCTCGAACTTCAGCACCGTCCTCGTGAGTGATGATGCTGATGGTGGGGGCTAGATTCCTCACCTTTTCAGGTTCGTTGTCCTTTTTGCAGGCTGTAAGAAGGATGGATCCAATGAATAGAATGCTGGTCATAATGTCCTCAAGGGCTGTTGGCAGTGTAATATTATCACAATGCAAACCATTCTACTGCTGTGTGAAATATCTTATAGATTGACCGGACAAAGAGAACTTGACTCTCTTGAAGCCCTAGGACTATTTTCATACAACAGTGATATACGATTCTAAGAATAACGTGTGTGTATAAATAAGACTCTGATGACACCACATCGTTACGTACCGCTCAATTCTGCTAGTAAAGAGTGCTCATATGCCTACAGAAACGTATAACAAAATCACTTTTAGATACACGGAGTATTTGCTACTCGCCATCTTTATATCTGTGGGGTTGTCTTGGGTGTTACGAACAATAAGCTCTGTAAATTGATCTTGTTGAACGAAACCAACTAATCTATAATCACTTCTACAAACCTCATAAAAATAGGTGTGCTATGCATTGGTTCAGTAAAGCGTTTAAAGAAGGTGTGGAAACACACTGTGTTGGAGCAACGATCGTCTCTGTAGAGGCAAACGGTACAATGGAAGCGGAACAGAATCTCATCCTTGAATTGGACAATGGACTATTTTGTACGTTCAATAGAGGGCAAGGCGGATTGGATGGGGAAACATTTTACGAAGTCCGTATTGGACCAGAACGAGGTAGCACGGCTGGCGACATACTCAACAAATCTACATGGGACCCCTCTGGTTTCACCAATCTGAATAAGTCTATATCCTTTTCCACAAATGAACCTGTGTACAGAGAAGGTATGCAAGGATTGGTCGGGAAAAAAAATTCTACGGCCTTTGCTGAGTAGTCAAATCGGATTGGAGTTTAGCGATGGTGATATCGTACTTGTCACAGAGTTATCAATGGGAATCTTAAGCGCTGGATTCTTGTTAAAAAGAGATGGCGACAATTACACCGCTGTTGGTAAGTGCATCACCAACTTTTGGAGTCAATGTAAGTCTCTGTATCCTGGATTCCTAAACGATCATCTTGTTTCAGGTGATGAAATCTGCTGAGCGGTATTTAGTACCTTGAGTTACTGTGCTTCGTTAAAATCAACATCATCGAAGAACACCGTCCCTTGATCGACAGTGAAATCCGTCTGATGAAACATCAAAACCGCCTGTACTGTTTCGGTCATTGAATTGCATTCCACCCAAGTGGCTAGATTTCGCCAAGACTCGATTTGCGTTTGCGAATTAATAGATTGGGTCACAGCATCGCCTTGAATGGCACCCGCGGCATCCAGACATCGGATGACACCGTACGCGGATGCATTGCCGGTTAATGGATCAACGTTGTGGTGAAGACCCCACGCTCTGAGCCAAAAGATCTTGCCGGCAGGACTCCAATTGGCATCTGCGGAAAACTCCTGATAGACGATGGCTTCACCGGGATTGGAAGGATTGGCTGTTCCTGCACCCCACAGTTTCACCGCACCACCCATGGGTGAATGGGCACCAAAGAACCCACCCGTATCCACACCATCAATGAAGATGTTGCTGTCGTGCTGTTGCCACTCCCAAGTACCGCCGATGTTCATCCAGTCAGTGGGATAGCCACCACTCTCTGAATCCATATTGCCATTCAAGAGACCAACGGGTGTCAGCATCGCATCTGCACCACTGCAGTCTTGATCTATACCGTCTCCAGGGAAATCTGTGGCACCAGGATACACTTGACCATTGGTGTCATCGCAATCGCCATTCTCTTCCGATAGACCGTCACCATCATCATCAATCGCTGGATCACCTGTATTTTGACCGCCGCCAGTGTCATTTTGATTCCCTGGTTCGTTGGGATTTCCAGGCTCATTCGGGTTTCCGGGCTCATTCGGGTTTCCGGGCTCGTTTGGATTCCCAGGTTCGTTTGGGTTGTCTGGTTCATTTGGGTTGTCTGGTTCATTCGGATTGTCTGGCTCATTATCCGAACTGGGTTCTGCCTGAGTCGTCGGATCGTACAAGTCAAAAAAACCCGTGTCCGATTTGTTATCACCACACCCAATCAGCATCATTATATTGAACAACATTACTCCTCCAACTTCTTACCTTATGCTAGCCGATACCATCGTGATATTCAACTCTACATTTATGGAAGCAGTCCCAACCTTTTACACAGAGGAACCCCCATCTCTTTGTAGCGTTGCTCTCGATTGTGGTCACGACTGATCCCCAACACTTCTCCTTGGCTTGCGGATGCTATAATTGTAGCAGAGTGAGAAGCCATGAACACTTGTGCGCCAGTATCTCGTACAATTCCAAGTAGCTGTTTTTGAACTTTTGGATGCAAATAGGTTTCAGGTTCGTCCACAACAATTACATCCCCTTCATTCGCTCTAGAAATGTGTGTCAACAGCTGACACCAAATCTGAAAGCCAAATCCAAACCAATACAATTCACGATACCTTCTAAACTCAGTACCGTACATATCGAGCACAGGCCCTTTCAACGTCATTCTCATGACAGGAGGCTCAACCTCCATCCCATCCCAAGTTCGGGAAATCAAATCAGAAAACGCTCGAAATGTGTCTGTATTTCTGTGCCAATAATTTCGAAAGTGTCTCGAGGCACGATGCGTACCGACAC
Organism: uncultured Pseudomonadota bacterium; assembly: GCA_913040875.1. The sequence continues at coordinate 6,298 of CAJWHX010000012.1, forward strand.
CTCTTTTCAAAGTGGCATCTTGGACCAACGGTTCCTGATCTTCAAGGGGTCCAAGTACCGGTACCTGAATGAGTTGAAATGGAAAGTTTGCCCTAAAAGCAGATGGACTTTTGGGGGCCACCATTCCTTGTACAAAGAATATAAATCCAGAACCAATGGGAAAATATAGGGTAAAAATCGCATCGTTGTCCAAAATGAAGTCAACAGTGGTCTCAACGTGCTCTAGATCAGTATGGATATTTTCCAGAGAAATTGGCAGATTCTCAGTGGGAACCACATACCCATGTCGGCTACCTAGATGTGTGGCCACAACGGACGGTGCCCTACGCCGAGCATAACTCATAGCCGCATCCAATAAGCGAAAAGCACTTAAGAATGTAGACTTTCCGGCATTGTTTTGCCCTGTAAGAACATTGATCGTACGAGTTTGAGCCTTTAACCTTCTCAAGGCTTTGTATCGAGAGAACTGTACTTCTGTAATCTGCATTCCAGCACCATCTACAAATTAAGACGAACAAGAGAGTGCCGAACACCCTGCGCGATTTCGAGCCCAATCTGGCATCCGACCAGCCCATTCGTCACATTCTGGATGTTCATCAAACGGCGCTCTAAGAACATCATGCAGTCGTTCAAGCACCACTGTACTTCCAGCTTCAATATCATCAATGACCAGCTGTGCCAGATAGTTTCGAAAGATGAACTTGGGATTGGTTGCTCTCATCCCAGATAGACGCTCCCCATCTTGTTGACCATCTTCATCGATCACTCGCGTGTAAGACGTCAACCATTCCGACCATCGCTGGTGCATCGAATCATTCCAATCATCGTATTGATAAAAGGCTTCACGAATAATAGTGGTATGACTGTTGTATGAGACGACTGTATTCAAGGTCTCTCTAGACGCATTACTCAATGTTCGAAACAAGATGGTAAAGTCTGTTTCGGTGTGTTCCATCAATTCATAAAGCCGATTCACTACTGCATTTTTAGATGGTGTGGTTGGCAACAACAAACCCAGCTTCTGATATCGAATACTCGTATAATACTCTTGAAACGTGGTCCGAAAAGCATCGAGTCCTTCTTGCAACGGTTCAGCCTCACCAACAAGTGGATACAAAGCCTCGGCAAGCTTCATGAGGTTCCAAGCCCCAACATTGGGTTGACTGCCAAAAGCGTACCGACGACGATTGTTATCAGATGTATTGGGTGTCCATCCAGAATCAACGATGTCAAGCCATCCATAAGGACCGTAATCAATAGTGAGTCCAAGTAAAGACATGTTGTCCGTGTTCATCACGCCATGAACAAAGCCAACACTCATCCACTGAGCGATGAGCCTCGCGGTCTTTTCCGAAACCTCACGAAACAATTGTACTACGGCCTCTTTTCTGTCAGAATCCCCAGTAAACGATATGTGGGGATAGTAAGTCAGCAGAACAAAATCAACCACCTTGGTAAGGCTCTCCACGTCATTGTACGCAGAGAATATCTCCAGTGACCCAAATCGCAGAAAACTCTCCGCAACACGACACACGATGGCACCAGGCTCGACCTCTGAATTCCCATCGTAAAACATGTCTCGTACTACACCATCTCCTGTGAGGACCAACGAGAGCGCTCTCGTTGTTGGAATACCCAAATGATGCATCGCTTCAGAGCACAAGTACTCACGCACAGAAGATCTCAACACCGCTCGACCATCTCCCATCCTAGAATAGGGAGTGATTCCAGCACCCTTGAGTTGAATCTCCCAATGTTTTCCTTCATACTCAATCTCACCCAAAGCGATCGCTCGACCATCACCGAGTTGGCCAGCCCAATTGCCAAACTGGTGCCCTGCATAGCAATGCGCATAGGTTTCCATTCCACTCAGCGACCCATTGCCAGACAAGAGCTTGAGCCAGTCCTCCCCATTCATGTCATCTTGTGAAACCCCCAATAACTCAGCGACTTCAGCAGAGTACCCCAAGAGCTTTGGATCTGAAACAGGAGTCGGTGTAACCTTCGATAGCATCGACTTCGCCACTTGACGAGTGTAATTACTCTCAATCGGATCATGAGGCATCGACTCAAAATAGCGATTGGTAAAATTGGGCATGACGTCTCCATATATCTTGATCCCTATCCACTGATATCCCAAAAGTATAGCCAAGGCATCCGAATCAGCGTACTCCAACAACCAACTTAGAGTCTAAGGCAAATCGAACGATCATATGCCACCTGAGTCAAAGCATCTGTATTTTACACCAACATACGCATATTTGAATTTTACATATTACAAATCAGACATATTATGTCCGAACAAAACAAACACATTCGTCTATAGACTATACTATATATGTATCCAACAACAGAGGTATCTATGATTCGAAAAAATCAAACACAAAGACGAAGCAGTCGAAGAAAAGCCATTATATCTAGAGGAAGCGTTCTATTTTCCGCGGAAGATAAAGTACTCAAAACGATTCATTTACGTCACGGGCTGTCTTTGATAGACACTGAACAAAAAACCACGTTGAAAAATGGGTCGACCATTTTAAACAGCTGGTCGACAGAAGACTGGAACTTATTGGGTGTCGACAGCAAAGAACGCATTGTATTTTTCGAGGCCACAGACTCTTGGTTACTCGCCAAACTCTGTTTAGAAACGGGCTCTTTTCAACCAGATGATGACCCCTTGTTTATTCAGTATGACTTACAATCCGATGACTCTGGAACCTTTGTGTATGATGAACTTTCAACTGAAAAGTTCTATCTGAAGTAAACAATTCGTTGCACTACTTGAACCGTCTAGAGGAGCTGTCTAGATAACCCTCCACTCGAAATCGAGAAGATCATGCTTTTAAATCCCTCGATGCTTCAGAATACCAACTCTATTTCAAGTTTGACAACACTTCGTGAGTGAAACCATTCTATCTCCACCCCCATTATCAAACCAATACACCTCGGAGACTGTATGATTTCACTCACTCTTTTTTCTTTGAACCAGTTAACTGAACTTGACCTAGATAGACTCAGTCTCCATCAGCATCGTTGAAGGTTAGCCAAAGAGACAGTGCCAATAAGATGTCTTCCTGAATGTGTTCTTGTAGAAAAGCCAAGCGAGTCGATAGTTCATCAATACTACTGGGATCTATCAGCATTGATTCTTCCAATGATCCTTGAGCATCTAGTGCATCTACAGCTTCAAGACTCTGAGACAGATATAACGCAAAATCATCATTGATCTGAGTATCCGTTTCTGAAAGAAGATCATCAACCCCCATCCCTGTTGCGCTACCGTAATAGGTTTCTGACACCCCCTCTAGATTGCTCCGAATATCTCGCAAAGAGTTCTTCGAGTATCTAGATTCTAAAAGTTCAGCCTGTACAGCCCCCTGCTCTTCCCCCAATGGTTTTATCAACTTCAGAGCGCGAATATTGGCAAGAGTATGTCCCAATCGATTGACGACCTCTGTTAGAGCCTCTTTGGTACTGATGTAATCTTTATCCATCCCAGCCTCAGTCAAATGAGACAGGTAGTTCCCACCATCTGATACCCATGATTGATGAAGCAACGTCGCATGAACATGCAAATCATACGCCATCGCTTTTAAATAGGAGCAATAGCGTGGACGACTTCTGTCTTGCTCTGTATAAATCAACCATTCAATTCCAGGAAAACCTTTGGTGGCTGCAGGATAATTGAGAATCGTTTCATTGGACAGTGTACCGTCGCCATACAACACTTCTTCCAATGTTTCCACCCGTACAGGCCAAAAATCAATCTGGAAACCCAATCGGTCCGGTTCTTTGTAAGGACCGATGTTCAAGAACTCCATTTTCTTCCACGGAACTCGGGCATCTATCCACGCAGCCTGAACCTCAGTCAGTGAATTGGTCTCAGGTGCCAAACAATAGTCTTGAACAGCAGTGTCCAAGATGCCAGTTTTGGCTGATACTTCAGCATAATTCGAAACAAAAACATCCTCTCCAAGAGACTGAAGAACATCTTTATAGGGATCTTTAGAGGTACAGGCCAACATAAACAAGATCATAACGACTCCACAAATTCGATCACTTGGTCTCTCTCAGACTTTGACAACGCTAAAAAAGCCTTCTGAGCCGATTCGGCTTCACCACCGTGCCACAAAATAGCCTCAGTCAAATTTCGGGCCCGACCATCATGTAGAAATCGAGAGTGATTATTGACCGTTGGAATTAGTCCGACAGACCATAAAGGCGGGGTTCTCCACTCTGCCCCTTCTGCATCAAACGTCGGACGATGGTCGGACAGTCCTTCACCCATATCGTGTAAAAGTAAATCTGTATAGGGAAAGATTTTCTGATTGCTAAGCTCTGGAAAATCCGGATGATCACCCGTTGTATGACTGGGTGTATGACAGGAGGCACACCCCATTTCTAAGAAGAGCCTCTTGCCTTCTAAGACCGACTTAGAGTCCCAATTGTGCCTCATGGGAACAGCAAGCAACGACGTATACAATACCACCTTATCAAACAGTTCTTGATTGATTTCAGGCTCTCCGCCCGGTGGTTCTTCAATGCATTCGGACTGTGTGGCTGCACAATTGTTGTCGGGGAATAGTGGAGAAGTAATACCCACATCATGTAGGAATGCACCCCCAACTTGAGTTTTGACCGACGGCATCTCAGATTTCCATCCAAAACGACCTATCGAGTGTGTATCATGCTCTACATCCCATACCCAATTTATCTTACCGGAAATACCATCACCATCGGCATCATTTGGATCGGATAACTCTTCGATTCGACTGTCAGTAATAGCCTCTAAAAGCCCCATGCCGATTACAACTGGTGCCACACGAGGAGAAAGAAGCAAATCATCCGTTTGACCATACTGTGCAGACTGTAACTCATAGGTTGGTTTGACAAGGCGGAACGCTTCGCCATCATCATAAAAACCTAGAATCTCTTCGTAATGAACAACGGGATTTGCTTCAGGAGGAACATCCAATATGGAAAAAGATTGAATCTGCACACCATATTGAACAGAAGGAAGAGGAGAACCATCATCTTGTGCGCCAGGAATACTGGCTCTCAGTAACAATCCAAGAAATGACCCTCCATCTTCTGGAGGCGCGCCCCTACCATCTTTGAAATGACAGGAAGCACATGATCGCGCATTAAAAAGTGGGCCCAAGCCGTCGCGATGTTGGGTTGAAGCCGGAGCTTCAACCCATGCTTGGTTGAAAAAGGAATTGCCTGTATAGAAACTTGGTTCATTTTCTATGAGAATGTTTTCGGCTGGCCGTATAAACGCATTGCTACCAAACATCAGAGTATTGGTTGTTTCTCCGCCAGGAAGCCATTCTCCATCCTCGATAAATCGAGACTGACAGGCAATCAAAAGGAACAGCATTCCTTATTCGGCTACAGGTACTGCCAAGCCAAAGGCGCGGAATGCTTCTTCTAAACTTTGCTCTACTGTTCTGAGGTTGGTGATCAATGTTTGAACACGCTCACGACCCTCAGTATTGTCCATTGCAATTTCGTTATCGAATGGTACAACCAAAGCATTTCCAGCATCCAAGGCAGCTTGAATTTCTGTGTCAATACGCTCAGCCAAGTCTGCATCTACTTCAGCAACGATATCTTTGATACCAGGACCTGAAACAGACCCGTAGTTACCAAGATAGATGTTCTGAACACCTTGTACATCTTGAATCATGTCTCGATGAGTATTGTCAGAGAAGCAAGAGTGCTCGTCTTCTTGATCACCCGAATCGAGTGCTGTTTGAAGTCGTTCACCACCAGTCTCAAAACCAGTCAAAATGATCATACCTGTCATGATCATACGAAGCTGCTCTTCGCTATCCATGGCAAGGAACTCTGAACGATAGTTTTCTGAATCTGCAGCCCAAGCCCCTTCGACTTCTTGAAGATGCTCAATCATCAAACTTGAAACGGTTTCAAGATACAATGCACGACGATCTTGATTTGCAGCAGTTCCAGAACCGTCTGTAACGAAATCAGTAAATGCTCTAGTTCCAGCAGAATCGGCTGAAAGGTCTTGTCCCCATAGTAAAAATTCGATGGCGTGGAAACCAGTCGCGATGTTTTCTTCTCCGCCTTGTTCGTTCAAAGACATCAAAGTATCTGCATCAATAGTAACTGACGTATCGTTAATGATACCAGCATCCGCATTGTCAACTGTGTAGTCAATGTATGCTTCATCGAGTGGCCAAGCATTCAACAAACCTTCAACACCGGTATCAGGGTTGTCGATTGGACCATCATAGAATCGGTAAACTTCAGTTTGTAGGTATGGTTCACGTGAATCCAACCAAGCGTCTTGAGCAGTTGCTAAGGCAGCATCAGATGGAGCATCCAAAAAAGCTAGGATGTCTGTATCCAACGTCTGAGCAGCAGTCACAGAGTCAGCGTAAGATGTGTGAACGATCTCTGCGTAGTTTGCAGAAATTTCGGACATGGTTTCAGAAGAAATTTTTTCTGAACATGCAAGTAGTAAAAATAACATTTGTATTTTCCTTTTTGAGAGTGATTATCATTATCAACCGTATAATAGAATTGATAATGATAGTCAATATCAATTGGTGAAATAAGAACCATATCACGCACTTTAAGATGAATTGGCTGAAAATATTCATCACAATGTGATCCAAAGCCGTTCTTTGTGATGAATCTGTAAAGAATTTTCTTTAATTCAGCAGGCTCAAACCGATTGTGTACTCTATATAGACTAGGAGGAGCACTATGTTCTGGTTCGTCACGTGGATGCAATTATCAATCGCCTATGCAACACCCACTACTGGTACTGCAATCGCAACCGCCGCAGAGAAAATTGAGGATCCTTCTATTCAATACATCCCCGACTATGTTCGATTGTCCTATCCAATGGGGGATGTCCCTAAGGATACCGGTGTCTGTACCGATGTGGTTATTCGAACTTATCGAGGTGTTGGGATAGACCTACAACAACTGGTCCACGAAGACATCCTTGCCCATCCGGATCGATACCCCAACATCAAAAAATCCGACACGAATATCGATCACAGACGGGTTCCCAATCTAGGAAAGTTCTTCAAACACAACGGCACCTCTCTGAACGTTACTCAGAATCCTGAGGATTACTTACCAGGAGATATCGTTTGGTGGAAGCTCGGATCACCGACTGGACTCAATCACATCGGAGTCGTCGTTGCGGAGAAGTCCAAAGATGGAACCCCTCTGGTCATCCACAACATTGGAGGTGGACAGGTCATCGAAAACATACTCTTCGATCACCACATTGCTGCACACTATCGATACATTGGAAAGTAGGAACTACTTACTCGCTTAGCCAAATGTATACTTTGCCATCTGAAATTCCATTGTTTGGATCTGGCATATAATACGGAGCGGAGACCGCAAAGTCATTGACGCCATCTCCATTTAAATCTCCCACAGCAGCAGCCCAGCCAAAGCCATCATTGCTTGCCTGTGCAGTGACTTGATAGAGAGAAGCAGCATTGATATTGGTCGTGACTTGACCATCCAAACACAAACCATCCACCACATAAGCCTTCCCTGAATCTCCAGAACTGTAGTCTCCGAGAGCCGTAACCAGCAGATCAGGATATCCATCGTAATTCACATCTCCCATTGTACGCATTTGCTGACCGAGTCCAGCGTAGTTGTAACTAGAAGTAAAGGTACTGTCGGCACCCCCAGCACCATTGATCGTCGTCGCAGATGAATCCCAACCAGAGAAATAAGTGTGAATCGCTCCTCCATCCCCTTTGGCCCCAAAGACCATATCGATGTGACCATCTTGATCGAAATCATCAAAAGCAAGGCTCGAACCAAAAGCTGCACCGGAATTACCCGTCCAAGTCACTGAAGCCTGATTGGCAAGACTAACATTGGTACCAAGTGGGGTCGAGACCAAACTCACCGCACCATCTTGAGCCATGCTTCCATAGTGTACTCCTTGACCAATCAGTAGGTCATTACCGATGCGACGAATATCGCCTACCCCGTCAATCTCGGGAGGAGTAATTTTGAAGATCGTATGATCTTCCATTGAACCCATTTGATTGCTGTCTGCATCTAGTACCCAAATCTTATTGTCCGCATTGCCAGCGGCAGAGCCAAAGAAGGAGTTCTGATTCATGAAATACAATACTTCCTTAACACCATCACCATCGACATCCTCGAGCCAAAATGAAGGCCACTGATTACTCCCTGCTGTATTAAAGAACATCCGTACATCCGCGTCCTGCAAGTCTGTCTGACCAGACAACTTGGAACCGGTGTTGTAAAACGCGTGTACGCCAGCATTCACAGGTTGACTAATGACCGTTCCTTGTCCAGAACCAATGACCAAATCATCTGCACCATCGCCATTGACATCTCCACACTCTACGCGCTGACCCAAAAAGCCATAATTGGCAGCTGAATAAATGTAGGCATCCGCAAAATTTCCTGTTGTATTCATAAACTGGGACCAATCGTCTCCTGGACCATAATAGACCGCTACACGACCTAAACCACCTGCCGCATTTGGAGCTCCAACTGCGAGATCATCAAACCCATCATTGTCCAAGTCACAAATCGTGATGTCCCACCCTGCAAAATCAGAACGCGGCTCTGAATCAATCGGTGACCCAACTATCTGTACTGGTAAATTTCCCGATTGGACCAATTCTCCAGACCCTGGATTGCAAACAGCCGTAGGAACTTCCGCTGTATCGTCCGTATCTGTATCATCTGTATCTGTATCCGTATCATCGGTATCCGTATCATCGGTATCGTCTGTGTCAGCAGTATCCTCATTCGAAGGCTCAGCACTGGGTTCTCCAACACCTTCGCAATCGGGTGAACCTGCACACCCATCGTCATTACAGTCAAACAATCCATCTAGATCATTGTCTGCACCATCAGAGCACTCTCCGGCCTCATCCCCTTCATAAGATTCGGGATTGTCAAACTTTTCACCACATGCCAACAACAATGCAAACCACATTTTGCCTCCAAAACATTTTGTGTTGGTCAAAATATACTCTGTTTGCCAAGATTGTGACATCTAGAACCGAGAAAATATATCTGGAATCTCATTACAGGCGATTACAGATGGTCACAAATTATTTTAATATGTCGGTAGCCATTGATTGTCCCCGCCTAAAATACGGTGGTCATGATCGCCGACATAATGTTTGGGTACCCACTCAACAGCCCGCTTTTCCATACCTTTCATCAGATCCTCAAGTGTCGTCACCGTGTACCGTACAACTGCATCTTCAGGGATGCTTCCACCCACCACCGTTGTCGCATGATATACAACCAGCCTCACATCGGATTCGACATCCATCATCACCCAAGCGCCTTTACTCACCGGTGTATACACTGCATCATCTATTAGGTCTATGGTGACACCGGGTAATTTACCGGTTTCAATAAACGGTCTGATCTGCGCTGCACCATCCGGAATTAGTTCCCATGGGTGCTCCCAGTATTTGTTGTTGCTGCTATCAGCTACCTTTTGGGTGTTCCAAGACTTGACCATCCAATGACGGTCTGAGAATGGCCATGGCAAATCAAAGAAACCGTACCAGTCTGACGACATGTCTGGATTTGTCTTGGTCTTCAATTCTTTTGTAGACGATTGCAACACCGCATGGGAATCTTGACAGGACATCCACAGCTGAGTTTTGGGGATTTCTGAGAGCATGTATCCCATTGCACGCCTTGGTTTATCGGCACCCGCAGAAGAATCAAGAATGGTTACAACCTCTCCCTTCTGCAACTCAGATATCTGGGCTTCTGTCAGATTGGGAATCGTAAAATAAGCGGATTTGTTGAACTGCTCGATATCATTCTGAATTGTAGTCGCAGGAACAGTCGGCAAAGCAACGCTGGTATTCAGCAAGGAAAAAAGTATCATCATCATAGTAACAAAATATCTCTTTCAACTATTCCCTGCCAATTAGGTTCCTGGAAAATACTTGTTAAATACCCATACCATTTAACGATCCTGCTTAAAATGACCCATAAAATTGACACCGTTTATCTTCATGAAGCATATTTCCAGTCAGCATATTTTGAAACTCCTTGGCGGTTAACGTAAGTTGAGACCTTTTACATTGTTTATGTGCAAAAGCCTCACTGGCCGTCAATCGTTGAATTTGCTGAGAATGAATCGGCTGCCAAAGTGGTTTCCCAGGAATGGCTCCCAGTACGTGCTGCTGAACGAGTGTTTTCACGAAAGACCCTAGAGGCTGATCACTATATACAAACAGCAAATTGGATATCTTTCTAGCGGGAGCTGGTCTTGAACGAGGCACAAAGGAGGCTTCCATCTCTGGGTCAAAGAAAAATGCCTCTGGCTTTGGACCCCGTTTGGGCTGATGCCATTTCAAACGATAGTGGCTTTGAATCAACATTGACTGATTCGAAACATTTAATGTTTTGATGAGATCATTGATCGGATTCGAATCATGCGAAGACCGTCTGGAACGAGTGGTTGTCATGTTGAGTACTGTGAGATGTTTCCAAGACATCTTGACTTGAATATCTTGACTCCAAAACTGTTCTTTGGAGTGTACATCCAAAAATAGATTGATGTCTTCTTCCCATAGACAATCATTCATGGGTTCAGATTCGACTTCCAGTCCAAAACTGAGATTGCAGGTGCCCAACCCTTTTTTAAAAATGCTGGTGGAGAAAAATAAATTTTCTTGGCAATCGTGAATCCACTTGTAGAGCCCTTCGCCCAACTTAGAATCTCCCACCACGCAGATTTCCCCAGAGAGATCACGTTTACAAGAATGTGCTCGTTCCGTTTGAAAGCGATGAAGTGACCGCTGTGTAGGGTCTACAAATTTTGATTGGGTATACATGAGGGATCTCCGAACAACAGGCGAATATGACATAGAGCAATTTCTCATACGAAGAGTCTCTATAGATTCGGACGGCGAAGATCTCACATGGACTACTTTTTCTGTATCCAGATCAAATGGCTATCGAACAAAGAGCTGTTGAATATTGTATCCAGTACCGTGGTAACAATCCGGTGAGCAGGCTGCCCCTGTCACAATCTCGATATCCAAATTTCCACTGAACTGATTGTTGTATATATGCGGTGCAACATCTAACGTTGTACTGAAACACTGATTGGTTCCGGGACTCGCAGATACTCCTGCACCATTCCAAAAGGCACATTTCATATACGCATTGGAAAAGGCGTCATACGATATACCTACACCATTGATGGCCAATGTTCGCGTCTGCTGACCCTGTAGTGCTGCTGTAAACATCACATCTGTTGCACCGATATCATTTGTCCAATACTGATTGAATCGACCAGTGAAATTGCCGCATGCGTACCCTTTCAAAGCATACAAGTCATTGCCAGACGTAATCCCATTTGTGGGATAACACGACCCAGTTCCCGATAGGTGAACCGCCGAATCAGACATATTTGGATGGGTCGTTCCCAAACTGGATATGTTCATTGGATTCACGAGTGCTGTCCACCCACCACCATCTGTGGTCATGTCACAGTACACATTGTATGCAGTAGTCACACCACCACCTGAAGGATCAATCGTATAGACGTCATAGGGGTGGTCTGCAAGGGAACGTATCAATGGTTGTTTACACGAGTTCGTTGAATCGGTGACCAATGGAATACCGACACACCGGCATTGCTGCGTGGCTTGATTGCATTGACCGATTTGTATGTAGGGGGTATTGGGGTTGTTGCGCAGGGATTTTTGGGCGCATTGTTGAATGGCGTATGGTGTCGGACTCGGGGTAACATTGGCTATTGGAATGATGCGTATCGTTGGGTATTGGTTACCTTTCGCTTGGTAATAGGCTTGCAGATTCGGCTCAATGAATTCAACCACGTAGCCGTTCCCACGTCGGTTTGTGTAGGGTGCAATGAGTGGGGGAGCTTGTCCGGTACCGGTGCCACCTGGGTAGGCATTTATTGGCGGTGTCCGGTTGTCTTGGTTCAGATAGGCC
>CAJWHX010000013.1 GCA_913040875.1 uncultured Pseudomonadota bacterium
CGCAAATTCTGATGCTTGGATCCTTTGGAAAGCCAACTACTTTCCGTTTTGGACAGCATTGGTTGATGGGATATCACACCCCATCGTTCATGTGGCTCCAAATTTCATGGCGGTCAAGGTGGACTCCGGACAACATATCATTCACTTTCAGTATACAAATCCAGTCTCTCAAAAGATCGGTATGATATTCGCTTTATTGCTATTTTGTACGTTGATATTTTGGAACACCCAAAGATTTCGCATCGATGATAAGATGGCTTAACAAAAGGAAGTGACAAATGATCTGGATACTCTTGGGGTGTATAAAACATGGAGACTTTGGTGTTGATGAGCCGACTAATCTCAGTGGGGTTGTAGATCCACAGAGCATTCATCCTAGCTGTCTAGACGATTCTGGGTTGATTGTAGAGACTCCCAATGAAAGTACCTTTGCAGCGTATCATCGGAAAGGATTTACACGGTATACACAAGTTGTCGCTCCAAATGGTGGGATCATCCCGATCTTTGCACAAGATAAAATATCGGATGAACAATTGATCCGGGCTCGCAACATCTTGCGTTTCTTCCTCACAAATGCCCCCGGCACTACACTCGGCACCGATAAATCTGCCGTTGCCAATTCGATGGTAAATAATAGGGCTGTTTTAATGATGCCAAATGGGGAACATCGAGAAGGTCGCGAACCCAATCTAGATGCTCAACCACTGTACGAAGCAGAAACTCAAGTTGAGGGTCACAATTGGTTTATGAACAACAACTATGAACACCGAGATGCTGCCTTCGAAGAAATATTTCATCTGGTACACGATGCGGGAATTGGAACCTATATGCAGGGTGCTCTTCCTGACTACCAAACAGACTTACTAAGCGAGGCAAATTCAGCGATTGAGGATGGTCGATGGGGTATTGCGGTAGAGGAATCCGTTGACGATTGGCTTGAAGATTTACGTCGAGAAGATTCACTCGCTCAAGAATACATCGTATCTGTACTGGAAAGTTACTATGGATTTTGGTCAGCATGGGATGGTGATGGAGGAATGTGGGGGATTTATATTGCTGGTGATCGAGATGAGGTACACCAATTGGATCCAAGAGGACAGCTGCTGATTGAGGATTTTCTACCTCCAATGATCCATACCGAATTTCGTTTGCACCCAGAATTAAATCAAGACTTTTACATGTCTTTGAATCCAGATCTTGTATATACACATCGCTCTCAGTATTATTCATTTCTGACACTTACGGGAACAAACGATGTGGGACTCTTTGGAAATGAGGAAAACAACACTCTGAGAGGCAATATCGGGAACAATGTCTTGGATGGAGTTGGCGGAGAAAATACAGTAATCTATTGTCATTCAATAGAGGAATATGAAGTCAGTATTGAACAAGAATCTCAATCTAGAACTGTCATTTCAATTCATGGTCCTGAAGGTGAAGATACCCTACTCAACATTGATTGGATTCATTTCGCAGATGGAAAAATGAATGTGGATTCAATTATTGATCATTAGTGCACTTGTTTCTGTTGTCTGACCGATTACACTCTATTGTGCAATTAGATATTTCAACTCATTCCACAACCCAAAAGAAGGATTAAACCATGAAAAATATCATTCTACTTACCACCTTCGGCCTCTTGACTGCATGTGGCGACTCTGAACCAGAAGCCCCTAAGAAGGTCGAAAAACCCGTCGAAGTCAAAAAAGAAGCACCAAAAGCAAAGGCGCCTAAGAAGGTCGAACCAAAACCAGAACCAAAAACTGAAGCACCAAAGGCACCTGCCGCGGACACTGACGCAGCGACTGTAACAGTTACTGCAGATGGAGTTGCTGAACTGACAATCGAAGCCAAAGACAGCATGCAGTATAATGCAAAGAAGTTTACCGTCGCTGCAGGTCAAAAGGTCAAACTAACATTGAAGCATGTCGGTACCATGCCTAAAGCCGCAATGGGACACAACCTTGTAATCTTGAAGCCAGGCGTTGAAGCAGGTGCCTTTGCCGCTGCCGCTGCCGCTGCATTCAAGGAAGAGTACTTCCCAGCAGCCAGTGCAGATCAAACCATCGCTCATACCAAGTTAATTGGTGGCGGTGAATCTACTTCAATCGAATTCGTTGCACCAGCTGAAGGCAGTTACACCTTCATCTGTACATACCCTGGACACTGGGGCGCTATGCGTGGAGAGATGATCGTTACTGCAAAATAACTTTGTATCGTATCGTTTAAAGCTGTGGTGTTTACCACAGCTTTTTACTTTTTTATGTAGACTGGATTCAATCGTAGCAGCACTATGGAACAACAGCTTATACACTAAACTTCTTGAAGCCTTTGTATCACTCAACTCAAAACAGACCATCATTCACAATATCGATCTGATTGTAAGAATAAGTTTCATCACACTATAGATTTCGAGCCTTCTCTTTCATATCGTCACTTCTTTTCAGACTCAAGTTTTCGAAATAGGACGTATCTAAGTCTCCGGTAATGTAATTGCCTGAGAATACGGAATCTTCAAATTTACGAATGTTTGGATTGCCCTCCTGTACTGCGTCTCTTAGATCTTCCAAGTCTAAATAGATCAACCAGTCTGCCCCAATCTTCTCTTGAATCTCCTCGACAGTGCGGTCATTGGCAATCAATTCCTGAGCAGAGGGCATATCAATACCATAGACGTTTGGATAGCGAACCACCGGTGCAGCAGACGCAAAGTACACTTTTTTAGCCCCTGCCAATCTGGCCATTTCAATAATCTGCCCACACGTAGTTCCTCGAACAATTGAGTCATCAACTATAAGCACATTTTTACCTAGGAACTCTAGTCGAATCGCATTCAACTTTTGGCGCACCGACTTCTTCCGGGCCTTTTGTCCTGGCATGATGAATGTTCTACCGATGTACCGGTTTTTGATGAACCCTTCTCGGTACTTTATCCCAAGGTCAACAGACACCTGAATTGCAGCACTACGACTGGTATCGGGTACGGGAATTACCACATCAATGTCCAAGTGTTTGGCGTCTTTTGCAATCTTCGAGGCTAGTTTGCGCCCCATGCGAAGTCTTGATTTATACACAGAAACGCCATCAATCAGTGAATCTGGGCGCGCCAAGTACACAAACTCGAAAATACAGGGAGCTAAAACAGGATTTTTAGCACATTGCCTTTTGTGTATTGAGCCACTTTCCAGAAAAACGATCGCTTCTCCAGCTTGAACATCGCTAATGATATCAAAGCCCAAAACATCAAGTGCTATACTCTCAGACGAAACCATATATTCCTGACCATTCTCATGATTTCGGCTTCCATATATCAATGGGCGGATTCCATTTGGGTCTCTAAACGCAACCAATCCGAAAGAGGGAATCAGAAGTACCACAGCATATCCACCTTTACATCGTTGATGGACTTTGGAAACGGCGGCAAAAATTGCGTCCGGTGTCGGCTCTTTTCCTGCTGTACGACTCAGTTCAAAAGCAAAGACATTCAGCAACACCTCAGAATCAGAAAATGTATTGATGTGTCGTCTATCACTATCGGAAAGTTCTTGTTTCAGACTCTCCGCATTGGTCAAATTACCATTGTGTGCCAATACAATCCCAAACGGTGAGTTCACATAAAATGGTTGAGCTTCGGTTGAATCCTCACTCCCAGCGGTTGGGTATCGTACCTGCCCAATACCGCTGTTCCCTTTCAACTGTTTCATGATTGAATTGTCAAACACATCTCTAGCGAGTCCTTTCCCCTTTTTAACGCACAGTCGCCCCTCAAAAGAAGTCGCAATCCCTGCGGCATCTTGCCCACGGTGCTGAAGAACACTCATTGCGTCAAATATTTTTACGTTGACGGGTTCTCTTCCCACCATGCCAATAATTCCGCACATACTGCCACCCACTTTTAAAATGAACATTTCCTATTAACTCAGATGGTATTTATATGGCAATGTGTGGTATTGAAATAGAACAACAATCAGAAGGTCGATCGGACAGATAAATCCATCACGCTCTTTACCCTAGAATCCTTTGGACCATTGAGATGAGAGATACCACCCATGACACACCATCGGCATTCGTCCTGTTGAATCTCGTAAAATCCGGAAACATGAACATCATTCTTCAAGTACAGTCAAATCTAGCTGCTCGGTAATAAAGGCAAAGGACAATTCAGGGAGAGTCGTTCCATCAAAATCAAAGGACAGTCCAGAGGGAATCGTTTCATCGTCAAACTCAAACCCCCATGCCCCATGCCCGGCGTCTGGTAATGGAACGATGTCATTGTGAACACCATTGCCATTATAAATAGTCACCAACTCTTCGGCATTGGAGTAATCAGATGTCTCATCTCCAGTCCCGTGCACAATTAGAAGGGGTGCATCGGTACTGTCAAATCGGTCGTGCTCATAGACATCACTCAATATTTGCATCATACCAGCACCGCCCCAATGATTCACCACAGCTTGAATATCATACTCAACATCCATATTGGTCGAGGCCAGTGTTGGATCTTGCTCAAGGGTAAGTTCATCTCGATAGTCTTCTGGCTCACTTACGTCCATCGCAATAGAGTTGTGGGATCCAGCAGAACCACCAATGAGTGAGATCGCTCCCACATTGAAACCGATATCAGAAGCGTTGGCCACCAACCATCGCACGGCAGCTTTGCAATCTCTGCCTGCAGGATACATGGAGAGAACCTGAGAGACATCTTCGGGTGTCACACCTTCTGCAGTCGAAACTGCATCGACATAGTCTTGAGGTACAGTTCCACGATCGCCACGCAATCTATAGTTTAGCGAAGCGCAAACAAAGCCACGCTCAGCAAAGAAATTGCAAAAATCGCTCTCTCTAATGCCTGCTTTATCGCCGCCACTCCATCCGCCGCCATGAGTAAAGACCACCAAAGGGCGTTGAGTATCTTCATTATTTGGTACATACAAGTCCAATTTCAAATCCATCACCTCTGGATCGTCTGTATTCCAGTTGCTGTGAGTTTGACCCTGACCATAGACCTCATCCGATTGCAGATCAACCGTAAAGAGTGAATCCGAATAGACCTCGTCCACTTCAGGGGCTGGATCGGTATCAATATCACCTGTATCGTTGTCATCGGAGGACGTATCACCACCGTCTTTGCCAGTACAACCAATCAACACGGTGCCAATCAACAACCATTCAAATTTATTTTTTAACATACCTTATCCTCCATCATAGTAAGGGTATTTGACTAATCTTCTTTATGTTCATCGACAATCTGTTTTGCTATTGAAGCCAAATCTGCTTCATATTCTGTATTGACAACGCCATTTGTCGGTTCAATATCATATAGAACACTCCCCCAAACAAGCGTTCCAAGATCGACCAAAATCTCATCGGCATGACCTTTGTCATCGACAAAGATTCCCACGTCGTTCTCCGCAGATGCATCGTTCACGTTGCTGGTCAACACATCGACATCGGGTAAGTTCCCAGCTTCAAACAGTGTCCGTAATTCAAGTGCACTTTGTCCATACGGAAGCGAAATAAACTCATTGTCGGGATAGGCTTCTCTCAATGAATTCACCAATGGTAACCATGCGGAATCATGTGCTTCATGCCAAGTATCGGCATAGTCTTCCGCATCATCGTAATCCTCCGATTCTGGAAAGTCACTCCAAGGTAATGCCAGAACAAATGTCACATCTGGATTGCTTTCAAGTGCATACCCAATCCAATTGTGGTACCCCTCATCGGTTGGATAGGTCGGCTCATAGGTCATCGCAAACAGTTCAACATTACCGCCATCCAAGAACCCTTGAAGTTTATTGCGATTGCGATCATCTTCCCACATGGCCTGTGGAGCACCATTTTGTCCACCCGAAGAGACAAGTTCCATCGATTTTGCTTCCAATCCATTCGCCTCTTGTAAAGAAACCATATTGTTCGCGAAGGGTTTAAAGAAGCTATGCCCCATAAACAATTCTTCGGGTGCAGATGCTGGGTCACTGGGAGCACACCCTACACTCATCCAACCTATACTGATCGCACACAGTCGTTTTTTATGTCGATTCATACATCCTCCATTTCTAATTTTTCATCGACAAGGTGATACTCATCCTTGAACTTTTCAGGCTGTATTTATTTCGAAACTGGATTGGGTAATAGCAAAACCTTCCCTACTCGACCTGATTGAGCCGCCATTTTTACAGCCTCATGAATGTCATCCAAAGGGAATGTACCTGCGATATCGGTATGTAATTTTCCTTGAGAAATCAGATCGATCACTGTTGCAAAAGTTTGGTATTTTTCATTGGGCTTTACAGTATCAAACCACTTCGCCAACCAAAATCCTCGAATGGTCAACTCATTAAAAATAACCACTGATGAAGGAAACAAAGGTTGCTCCATCGACATCAGTCCGTAGCAAACCAGTGTGCCTCGAAAAGACAACGTCTTCACAATTTTGGAAAAGGCATCTCCACCAACAGCATCAATTCCCAAACCTACCGGCGCACCGTTGGTCACTTTCCGAACTCGGTCGACCAAATCTGGGCCATCTACCAACACATGTGTAGCTCCCAACTCTTCCAAACGAGCAACAGCACTTTGGCGTCGAACAATATTCAAGGTTCGAAACCCTTTCTGCTTCGCGATCTGAATCAAATAGGTCCCTACAGCTGAATTGGCAGCATTTTGAATGACCCAATCCCCTTCTTTGAGATCAACAAACCCTTCTAGCAACCGCAAAGCTGTAATCGGATTGATCATCAACATCGACAGCTGTTGTATATCTCCTTCATCTGGTAGTGGAATAAATGAACCTGCAGGGCCAACAACCTCTTGTTGCCAAGTACTGTATCCTGCGATGAAGACTCGCTGACCCACCTGAAGGTGTTGTACATCTGAAGCGATCTCAACCACCTCACCAACACCTTCGGTTCCAGGTATCTCTGGAAGATTAGGAACAATCCCATATTGACCAGAGATCTTCAATAAATTGGATGGATGAATAGGAGTAGCCAGGACCGAAACACGAACTTCTCCAGATTTCAATGGTGGCGAATCAACAATCTGAATGTCCAAGACAGATTCTGGATTGCCGACAGTATGGTAAATGATTTGTTTCATAAGATTTATAGTCATTAAAAATGTGGTGAACACGCAATACTATTGCTAATTATCATATAATACAGTCGTTTAACTAGCAAAATAAATCAATTGTGAACAATTGTTTTGCCTTTTTGGCAATAGTAATCAATTCGGGTACAATGGATACGGTCAGAGCGTTACAGTATCCTCCAAAGGTTGCAAATCATCCAGGTTTACGGATGCGGCAAAAGACTATGCCTTCTTCCAAAATGGGGTATCAAAACAGACTTGAACAAAGGCACTCTTATTGAAATCTCTCTATCCAATGCCAAGGTTTCCGTTGCTCGATCATTACAGGGGGGAATCTATCTGCTCTATCTCAGACCTAGATACCGAATATCAAAAATCAAAGCCGCAGTAGACTTCTTGATTTCGGAACTGACTCAGCCATAGAAACCCTCAGTAATTCCCTGTATCCTCTTCCTCATAAACATCCCAAATATCGGTATAGCAAATCGAATTGTGAATGTGTGCCCAGCACAGTTCTGATGTAGCGGATGTCTCGACAGACATGTTTTCCTTGTGGGTCGCTGCGAGAAGCGTTTTGATGGCTGCAGGTTCCACATCCAGTGCCGACACACCTATCGCGTAGGACTGCTTAACCATCCGCTGAGCGAGTGCATCTGTCAACACAAAGGAACCAAGATTCAGTTCGGGTCCCTGATATTGATCGACCAGTTTCAACAAATTTGGTGTGACTGTTGGATACAAGTGCAGTTGATCCGCACTCACGATTGGCTCAAACCACTCTGGTCTTCCTGGTCCAGCGTAAATGGACAACGTCTGTTTGTACTGAGAGAGAGCACTCCAATCCAAGTGATCACTGACCGGTAACCAGAGCGTCAGACTTTTCGCCTTTGAGGTGGCAAGGATGTCAAGCATCTGCTGCGTCACTTTGTATTGTGGGATCTGTTCGGCTTCTTCGTCCAATATTTGGCGAACCTTTAAATCAAGGTACAATCGACCCTCAAACTGAGCCACAGACCGCAGCTGGTCTGCCGTCAATGCTTGATGAGTGTCAATCCGAACTTCTTCAAGCGAAACCTGATTCAAATACATCAATGATTTTGGCTCCCATCGGCTAGGAGAGTCTATTTGCCCCGTCGCCAACATAATGTGCTGTACCTTTCGATTGTGGTGCAACTCGGCAGGAAGACTGAGTTCCCCTGTATACCCCATGAACTCTTGGAGTGCTGCCAAGGTCGTTTCTTCAAACCCCATCGACAATTTTGAAAAGGAACCCTTCGCCAAAATCGCTGCCTGTTCTTGGGTCAATGCCTCCATGTGAATCCCGAGACTTCCCTTGAAGGTTGTCAGCACCTCCAGCGCTTCATTGGTAAAACTACCGCCCAATTTGAGATGACCATAGTTGTTCACCAAGTACTCTATATACTCTTTGGTGATGCCATCTTGCCAGAAGGAAAAACAGTCACTCAGCATGCTACAATCATGGACATACCACAGTTCCTCATCTTCGGCGATGGCCTTCATAACCTCCAAAGGCTTTGTACCACCCAGACTGAATCCGCCCCAAGACGTAAAGGCTCTCAACGTTTCCTCAGCAATATCTACCGTGAAATAATTGCTTCCCTTAGGCAATGGGTCCAGCTGAGAAATCAGTCCCATATTCCACTCATCGAATGTAAAGTCCACCACGATTTTTGCATCACCTTTGTTGGGCAACGACCTATGCAGTCCCAAAAAATACTGTAATGAACCGACCTTTTCCAAGACCTTTGGGTCGCTGATTTTTGCCTGTACAAAGTGAAAAGAACGCCCTTCCCTGTCCCGGCGACGGAACAACAAATCTGTTGCCTTCTCTGTCATCACCTCTGTTCCGTAACTGATGATGTGACCAGAGGTACCTTGAATCACGCGAACTTCTTTCGCCGTCCAAGGTATAGGTCCAACCGAAACTGTCTCGATGTGTTTTGTCAGATGACTCAAAGACTGCGGGGAAACCTGATCCAAATTTGGAATGGCCAATTCTTCTAGATGATGCGCCTCCGTTCCAGTCAAAATCGTGGTGACACCTTCTTTGATGGTGGTGATGCCGTCTAAATGAACCTTCCCATCTGGTTTCGCCATTAGTGACGTCGCTGTTTTGATATTGATACTGGTCAGTTCGGAGAGATGAACACTATCCCAAGTACTGTCGGCATACACAGAATCAAACCATTTGGGCAAGCGATCTCCCAAAATCACAACCGATCTGGTGAATCCCTTTAGAATGTCCGCCGAGTCTGCATCCATATTTTTAGAGACAATCAGCTGTCTGGACAATCTCCCTTTCGCAAACGTCTCTCCATGTTCCGGTTCAATACTTCTCACCCCTTCAATCACGAGGGTTGTATTCGGAAAACAGGTTCTCAATTGATTGGTCAGGCTCCGCTCTCCAGTAATGTAAAGATTCTTTGGACGACTGTCGTGCCCTGAGCAATTTTCAAGTATTTCTTGAGAAACATCGCCAACAAGCAGAGTCTCTGGGGTTTGTTCAAGGAGCCTGTGCCACTCCTTCGGCGTCACCACATTCAATTCTGGGAGAACGACCAAGGCATTTGCCGTATACTCCTTACTTCGACTCCCCTCCAAATAAAAAACATCGGTATTGGCTGCAGTCTGTAGCTTCTGTTCAATCTCGGTATAGGTTTTACCGCGACTGTAGGTCCAGTGGCGTTTGTAGGTACGACTCTTGTACCGTTGAAACCCTTTTTTATACCGAACGCGATTTTGATTGACCGTCGCAATAAAATGCTGCTGATGAGTGTTTAATTGAGCGCTCTCTGTAATGGCAAAGTCCTCTGCCATGGCTATATTTAACCCCATCCATAATATAAACATCGTCCTCTCCTACTCTCCAATTGTCATCATTGTACCTTGTTCGCTCCCGAACGGTTCAATGAGTCAAGAGACTCATACGCAAGTTTCATAGTGGGTATTCAATCTGTACTATACAATTTTGCTATACTGAACTTAATACTTTGAATCAAACCAACCATATCGCTTCTACGGATATATTTATGTTCATGCTAGGCCTACTCTCTATTCTTTCATCCTCCCCTGCCAATGCCGAAGAAGTCAAAGTTGGTCAAGTGTATCAAGGTGGACAAACGCTCGATATCTCTGGACTGGGAGTCTCTTTTACCATTCCGAACAACTGGCTGGGTCAATTGGACGCTGACGGAGGCATTCTCCTAGGATCAAACACTGAAGGTGGAATGCTGATGGTGTTCGCTGCAAAAACATCTGCCAATGAGGTAATTGCAGAATTCAACAAACCCATCCCCATTGATGAAAGTATGGCTCTAGTTCCAAAGGGCTCCCCTGCATTGAAAGATGAACGTCTCGTCATCGATTACGGTGTAAGCGTCAATGGAGTCTCTAGTCCAGAAGCTTTTGGTCGATTGGATGGCTATATTAAGAATAGTGGTGTCGGTTTTGGTGTCATGACAATGGGTTCGACTGCGGACAAAGCAAACCTTCTCGGGAAACAGAAAAGCCTGCTCACATCCGTCAAATTCTCGGCACCAAAACTCCCTCCTCAACTGGTTGGATGCTGGCTTGACACCGACAGTGAGGTCAGTGATGGTTTCTCGTTCTTTTCCTCCACCAAAATCGAGCTGCAGGCCAATGGACAGTACCGATACACGACCAAGAGTAGCGCTGGATTGACCACCAATGACTCTATGGGGAATTGGGAGTCCGATACGACAGCAGAAAATGGAAACGGTTCTGAGGTTGGAACGTATTTCACCATCGGCAATATCTTGTATTTACAAAGCCATGACGGTCAGCGCTCATTTCCATTTGAATATAAAAATGGGGTGATGTACTTCCATGGCACCAGCTATGGAAATTGTTGAAACACTTTTGAACACTGTACACACAAACTTTGTCCATACTACTCTGACGATTTTGCAAACAACGAGACTTCAATATCTCGTGATGTGAATGTCATCTCTCCAACATTCTTATGCACCTTCAGTGTGGACGTCGTAAAGAATGTCTTTAATGCTGTATCCATTCTCGAGAGTTCTTCGGGAGAACAAATATTCTCTGTAAACTCGACCATTTCTACATCTATAGAGTCGGATTTTACTGTATACCGTCCTCGCCCCTCATTGCACCCCGTTTGAAGAACAAACTGGTTGTGCCACCCAAATTCAACGGATGGAGAACCATCTTGCAATCGAACAATGGGACCATCGACAGTGGAGATACCATCTAGCATCCAAGTCGTATCATAGAAGTTCACTCTCTTTGGAGCAGGTGGAAGCAGTCTCTCGGGACCGAACCTCAGGCTTGTATCTTCTGTGGTAAGGAGTAAAAAATCACCATCGCGACGAATATCTGGATCTTCCAATAAAAATCGCATCAGAAATGACTCGTCATCATAGATCCTTTCAGGAGAGTCAAAAGGAGGGGTCAAGCAAGCCTTTTCTGTTCCGCCAATCTCCAATACATTGAGTTTTGTCCCCTCAACTGTATACCGCCCATAATTATCATTGCAATTACAATCCAAATCCAGCTGATTGTTGTCAAAAAATTCCAATACAATCTTGTGCTGCTTTCGTTGATAACCAGTAGATTCGAGTAATACCCAAGGTTGACCAACTATTGAGGGCGACACTAGAGTCTCTACAGGATGGTTGTTCTGTGTTGTATTGGAAAAACACGCCTGTAGAATCATCCATACAATAATTTCACCTTCCAATTACATCCTTTCGGCGGACATTTATAGTAAATTCACCTATTCTCTTAGACACCATACATCACTATTCGGTTCGCAATTGGTATCATACAATTTCAATTGTACAGTATTTGTACAAACTGATTGTTTCACCTCCCTCTTCAGATTGAAATCTATGACCATTTTTCTCTTTTCTCTCGCTGGATGCACCTCATCATCAAAGCCTACCACTGATGGTCCGCAGATTATTGAAGATACAGGCACTGTTGATACAGCGAATACCGTTATTGAAGATACCAGTGAACCGGATCCCGATTCTGGAATTGAGGACTCTGACACAGATACAGACACATCCGACACTGAAGAAATCGACACCAGTACACCATACCACCGCGCCTACTTCAAAAGCATGCACAATGCTTATTCCGGAGAATCTAGAGGTACCATTCATGAACAATTGGGTGCGGGTTTTAGAGGTCTGGAATTTGATATCCACGACAATGATTTTGGAAACATCGGTGACTATCAGTTGGGTCACTTCTCACCCGGGGGGGAAGTCGAACGAGGACATGGAAACCCCAATACCGTTCTCCTCAGTGATTGGCTCAATCACGTCAAAGAATGGTCTTCAGAGCATTCAGGTCATGCCCCAATTACCATCACCATTGACTTCAAAGACGATCTGACCGACAATATTAACTACACAAACGGTAGCATGGACAAGTTAAACGACATCTTCGTTGACACACTCGGAAACGCCATCTTTTCTCCCATGTATTTTACAGGGGAATGGCCCACCGTTCAGGAACTTCAAGATCGCTTTGTATTGGTGCTGTCTGGACATGAAGAGTCTAGACAACTCTACAAACGAGATCGTGGCTACCATCCGGCGGTTGCCATCAATGATTCTGGTCAAGTCATGGAAGTGCATGATTCGGGGTCGGGTTCCTTGTGGTACTGGACTGGACAGATGCGCAGTGATGGATCCGTGGAATGGAAACGACATGGACGATACGATTCTGGTCAAACACCGGCTATAGCACTCAACAACGACGGTTGGTTTGTTGAGGTGCATCAATCTGAATCTGCCTCCACACTGTGGTCCCGCTCAGGATATCTAGACTCAGACTACAACCCCGTCTTTCAAAACAGTGAGCAGTATGATGAAGGTATTGAGCCTACGATACGATTCATCAGCAAAAACAGCTCTACTTTATTAGAGGTGCATAAAAGTCAAAATACAGGACAACACTGGGATTGGGAGCTGACACTCAACCAAACCACTGGTGCAGTTAGTTGGGGAGCACATGAACAGACCTCTACCCCATTGCACGATAAAGACCGTGATTCTGCTGTGCACTGGATTGAAGTTCTAACCGAACAGCACCAAAATGCTGGAAGTGACACCTTATTGTATGAAACTCGCTTTGATAAAGAGCGAATTCGATATCCACAGATCGCCTTTGTTGAATATCAAAACAACAATTCAACAGAGATCATTGATGGAGACTCATGGTTTGCCGCCATTGGATCTGGTTCTGAATCTACATTGACCTCTTGGAACAACGATGGATTCATCACTCGCGTTTGGGGATTTGATGAAGGAGATACCACATCCACCACTAGTCCACCAAACTTTCCCGCCACCGACTATCTAGATGCGGAATGGTACAACACATATTGTGCCCAGATCGGTACAGAAGAGTGACCCTATTGCTCCGGATACTGTACAATAATGCTTCTAGATACTGAACAATTTGTGATTCAACAGCATTTATCTGTACGTTCCTCACATAAATTTGAATACATCTGTACACACACTCGTACAAATCCCGATAAAATATTCATTCACTATTAAGCACACGGAGTACCCTATGGTCACTGTATTCTTATCCCTTCTTCTTTCCTTTACCCATACTGCAGAAGCCAATGGCGCTGTTGCTGGCATCAAACTTGGTTCGGTCCAAGTAGCTGACCGAACAAGCAAAGATGTCATTCGACTCCCAGTTTGCGATGGTAACCAGAATATCCCCGTCAATAGTATCCAATTGAAAGTTCGAAAGAAACCTGTACAAATTGACAAGGTAAAAGTCGTATTCCACAATGATCAGCAACAGATACTCACTGTCAAAAAACACATGAAAGCGGGGGAGGATTCTCGCTGGTTGGATTTAAAAGGCGATGCTCGATGCATCAAAAAGATTGTCTTTGTGGGTGATGCAGACACCAAACGTGTCAATTCTAAAAAACAAAGTACCATCGTTGTTGTTGGAAAAGTAAAAACAAAAAAGGCCATCGAGAAAAGGAACGTCGAAAAGGACCTCCAGACCTCAAAGAAGGCCACTAATGGATCAAAAGTCCATACGCTCACTCGAGTTAAACTGGGAGAGCAAACGCAAAAGGAAACCAAATTTCTTCCCTCTTGTAAGACCGATGACAACTTTCGTGTCAGTCAAATCCGCGTAGTGGTGAAGAACCATCCTGCCGAAATCAACAAGGTTCGTATTCAATTTCAGAATGGCAATGACCAATTCTTCAATGTCAACAAACACCTCGCCGTGGGACAGATGTCTCCATGGGTGGATCTGGACGGTGGAAGCAGATGTATTAAGCGCGTGACTTTTGTCGGTGATGCAGACACTGTCGGATACAGACCGAATGCTCGTTCTACAATCGTCGTTCACGGACGATAAACCATCACCCTATTTTTAAGCAACAAAGGTGACTCATTGAGTCACCTTTTTACGTCTGTTACAGCTACATTTTATGGAATGCAATTGAGTGTGTGATATTCTGTGCGGGCACCGGTTTCCATATTCCACACCATAACGCCAATGGGTACCGGCCAAAATCCAGTACACAAATCATTGGGCAACGTTCCCAGCTGTAAGGTCTGTGAGCCGCCAAACAATCCGGAGTTTTGATACGATTGACCAGAGGCTTCTGATCCATATCCACTCGAGGCATTCAAACAATTCTGGGCATTTTGCAGATGGTCCATAAAATTGAGCCCAGATCCAGTTCCGCAGCCATCCAGCACAGCATCCACTGTGCTTTGCCAATCCGCTGTGACAAAATAGACAACGTTCATGCCCGGTTTACTCGAGAACCCATCGCCTTCAATAAAAGCATTGTTGTATCCGGGTACTATCATAGCGGTCGAAGAGGACAATCCGAACCAGGATACGTCAATATTCCCAACTGGAGGCATGGTCGTATTGAGAAGTTCAATCGCTATTAGATTGTTCACCATGACATCCAGTGCTTTGATCACTTCTCCATACATCTGGTTTGCCACACGAAACCGAAGACTACTTTTGGCCGCCATTCCCATCGTAAGCGAAGCCAATCCAAAAGGCGGCAAAATCTCATCCGCATCTGTCTCTAACTGAGTAAGGTGCCAATCAATAGAGTGCATCAGCATCAATCGTAAGGGCTCCAATACAACGTCATTCAAGGGCTCCTCATTGCTTTGCCATCCAATCAGAGAAGGCTCCATTTGATCCATCTGAGCCAAATGTCCTTGAAGCGCGCCATCCAAATCGTCCAGCTGATCCAGATGCTCCTGACTTGGATTCTCATGATCCATGGCTTGCAAGAGTTGATTGTACTGCTGAAGGGTTTCACCAATGTCTACAATCCACTGATTCAAGAGAGGATCATCTGGACTGGTTGCCAGTCCTGCATCAATGAGAGCCTCTTCACTCGGCCAAAATGCATCGGGAAGATCTCGAAAGGGAGATAAGGTCTCGGGAAGCATGTCTTTGGCCATTTGCAGTCTCGTGTAAGCCATGACCAATTCTTCATCTGAACCACCACTGGATATGATGACATCACTGAGCGCCATCTCGGCTTCAGAAAAGCTCAACGATGCTGATTGAACGATTGGATTCAGGACCTCTCCAACAACTTGAATTGAACTCGAAACGGCTGTTGATTCCGCACTACACGAAACCTCATACTCCCCTTGCTCAGTAAAATGAACCATCTCGCCTTCTACAGATGTACCGATAGAGGGCGATACCGTAACCGTATAACTAGCGGAGTCCATAAGCTGCAGCGCCTCATCTGTTTCCATCAAACAGCGAACTCCGGTACTCACCTGCTCACCTTGAGTTGTCTGATGCAACACCTGAACCATACTTTGAGCACGATATACAGCGGTCAACGATTCTTCTGTATCCGAAGTGTCAGCGGTATCTGATTGAGTATCGGAATCTGTATCCGAGGTATCCTGTGTATCCTCACTGGTATCTTCCGTTTCTGTATCTTCGACATCCACACCCGTATCTGAGGTATTGAGGTCTTCTTTGGATTCTCCTGTGCATGCCAGCAGTAACAACGATGATATTAACATGGACTCTCCTTTCCTTGCTCTGATCTTATCGATTGAAATCATAAATACCTTGACCAGTCTAACATATTTACTGCCGCCATAACCACATGGTTGATTCTTCTCTCCGTGAGTCAGAGTTGACATAAACCTACACAAACCGTTACCACGCGTTGTCACTGCTATTTGAGAATTCATGTCCTTCTTCAAACTCTATCATCCACTCGGTCTGTTGTTGTGTATCGTCATTGGTGTGCTCAGTATGTATCTTGCAACTGTCTCACCGATTGATGCCGTAACCATGTCAATCCTGATTGGTGTTTTGATTGGAAACCTCACAACGATTCCGAATGAATGGGTGTCTGGTGTCAATTGGTCTGAAAAAAAACTACTGGGCATCGCGATAGCGCTCTATGGTCTGACACTGAAAGGCAGTATGCTGATAGAGCTCGGGTTTGAAAGCATGGCATTCGTGATGTCAACCATCGTCATCACTCTGATGATGTCTAGACCCATCGGACGATTGTTGAAGATTGAAGACAAGCTTAGCCTAACTGTTGGTATTGGGACCGCGATTTGTGGTTCGGCTGCTATTGTAGCCACCAAAGACATCATCAAGATCAATGAAACCCAGGCCGGCATCAGCATTGCCGCAATCAATTTCATTGGAACCATCGGAATCTTTGCACTTCCCTTCCTTGGCTCGCAAATCTTGGAACTCGGTACCATCGATAATGGTTTTATGATTGGCAATACCTTACAGGCTGTGGGACAAGTCGTCGCTGCTGGATTTTCAATTGACGATGCGACAGGTCAGATCGCAACCATCGTAAAAATGGGGCGTGTTATGATGCTCACCCCCGTAATTGTCCTATTGCTGAAACTGTTCAAACAACCAAACTCGGATACTGAAGCGCCGATACATCTCCCAGGGTTCGTACTGGGGTTTATCCTTTGCTCAGTGATCGCCACCAGCGACTTGCTCCCAACCAACGTAGTGCAACCCCTCACTCAAATTGGAGAGGTGTGTCTCATCATATCAATGAGCGCCATCGGTCTTAAAATCTCAGTCGGACAAATACGAGAGTATGGACTTTCAGTACTCGGGGCCGGTACTCTACTATTTTTGGTGCAGCTGGCAGTGAGTATTGGGTTTGTTTTATACACTTAGCGAACCATCTCGCGCAGTGTACTATTTGTCGACACCACTGTGCAAATCCCTATCAAAAGGGAACAGAGTAATCTATTAGGGACTATTCTCTGACAAAGCCATGCAAGAGGAATATCTGTCCGCCATAACCGTTGTATCCGTACGCACCAACCCAGAAATCCTCCAGGCCATCACCATTTCGGTCTCCTGCTCGAGCAAACCCCTGACCCAGTCTATCGTTGCTTGAATTGCCCCTGAGCATAAAACCAGCAACATCTTCGACATTGTGCCGTCCTGAATGTTGGGCTCCAAAGATTCCTATTGCGAGCCCCCTATTGGTTCCAGTTGGATCCGCTAAGTACGAACCTATCATAAAATCATCAAGACCATCACCGTCGATGTCACCTATACCCTCAATATCATCCGCAAATCCAGAGTTTTGATTGGCACCATAAATACCTGTAACAGTTAGATCATAAATATCGCTTGAAAAATTACCAGAACTGCCATCTTCAACTTTGACATAGTAAGTACCACCAGCTGTAATACCTGTCACTAATGACTTATCTTGTCCTCCTTGGAAACCTGCCAATACATTATCTGAACTGTCTAGTAAAC
>CAJWHX010000014.1 GCA_913040875.1 uncultured Pseudomonadota bacterium
CATTTTCATGTAAAAGTCTACTCCTCAAAGATCAATGATCTGGCTATGAATATTAGAACATCTTTAAGTACTGATTTTATGTATGATTGGTATATCGAGTCATTGTCTTCAAATGAGCAGAGACATCTCGGCAGTTTAATGAATCTAACTGAATTGCATGTAGTAGATGCAATTCAAAACTGGCACGGTGTACGATGGGAATCTGACTTTGAGATATCAGAGCATTTTAATAGTATCTGTTGTAGATTCGAGGATTATTTCCATAAACTTACCGGAATGACTTCAGAAACCTACGACCAACGAGCCACAAATAACAAAGAATACCTACTTCCATTCCAGTTTCATCTCGAAACGTATAAAAGTGAGTTGACAGTCGCGGATGTTGTTGTGCATAAAACAGGAACCAATGAGACATTACTCTTACCCAACAAGATTGAATGGATTGACCCAGTTGCTGAAACCTTGACAGCCATGATTAGAGGTGAGGAACACCCTCATCGAACTTGCTATCCACATAGAGCAGAAACATATTCTTACCAAGTTGAACATCATGAGATTACTTCTTTAGATGCAGTTCATTCACAAATTATTCGAGTTATTACCATCATCACACAAAAGATCGATAAATGGTTGCAGCACGATGTGCTAGACGGTTCTCGAATTAATTTCCCTTCACAACTCGAATCAAAATCCATAACGGCATTGTTAAGAATTCTGATTTGTGATGAAAGAATTCAATTCGAAGATCATGACGATGCTCAGCAGAATTCTATCTATTGTTCTGGTTTATCTGATTTGAAAAATCGAATTAACTCAGAACGAAAGATTCTTTATAACGTGGATAACAATGCGAATGTACCAACTACCTCATTGAAAGAGGTCTTGAACATTCACCATCGTTTTGTAAATGATCTGTGGAACTTATTTTTCCCCAAAGAAATGGAGAATGACCTCTTGCGATTGAGCATTGAAGATTTCGACTTAGCGGATATACCTTTAACGACGTCCTTGGCATATACCCTTGCATATACAACTGATACTACCTTGTTGTCCAATCTGCTTTTGTCTAGAACGACTCCAATGCGCAAGCAAATACCCATACTGTTGAAGGCACATCTACACAGCCAACCATTTCTCGAGCGATTTGCGAAGTCACTTCATCCTCCAACATTGGAAGAACAATTAGAGAACATGGTGACAGTACTAACACTCAGAGATTCCACGTCATTATCACTATTGGATGAGGCGTTGTTGCATGTGGAGTATCTGTTCATGA
This sequence comes from uncultured Pseudomonadota bacterium, assembly GCA_913040875.1. The sequence continues at coordinate 1,277 of CAJWHX010000014.1, forward strand.
TTCTACAACTCAGAAATCCCGATTTATACAATGGGACAAAAGGAACGCAAATCGAAAAAATATTGTCATTTGAAAATCCAGACATTCAAACGATTGCTCTGAAGATGTGTCATCTCTACACATCATTAGAACATTTTGCAATTCAAATTGCCGAACATAGAGTTGAATCGCAAAAATTGTCTGCCAGTATCCATTTGAAACATCAAGAATTTTATACATTTAAGCAAATGTTGATGGAAGCATCTAAATCTGAGGCCGATCCCATTGGTCTCAAGATCGAATCCACACAACGAGAACTCAAGACACTCTTTGATCTTGTTTCTAAACGATTCCAAGATTATCCATTCCTTTCTGGTTTTATCGATACATATGCAGTCACTACAAAGCCGAAATCCTTATCGGATATAAAACAAATTGTTGAAAAGGTACTGAAGGTTCTGTTTGGTTTCGATGAGGATATTATTGGCTGGGATACATTGGGTGAAATGATTCCAATCATTGAAATGATAAACAACTCATTTGTCGATCCATCTCTGTCAGCATCCGACTACGAAACGCCTTATAGATCGACGTTATTCCCTCGTATACAAAAAGTCGTCACAGGAATATTGGATTGTAAAACTAATGAAGAATTATTGGCTCAAATCATAAAACACTATCCACATATAGAAAAAAAGCAGCAACATGGTGACTTCAACTTATTTGGACATGTAAACTTCAACGAAGGTAACGTCTTCAACATTTTCTATTTACAGGTCCCTAAGGAATTAGGTGTTGCTAAATGGTTAGACAAGTCTATAAGTATGTCTCAGAATAACTCTCCAGTACTATTGTGGTCTATCATCGGACTACTCGAAACAGATTCCTTGGATGGACAAACTTTAATTGCTGTAGATTTTTCGCCAGATGGAACCGGAGTAGATGCTTTTATTACTCATTTTGCAGGAATACACGGATCTGCGTTCTATCATAATCTCGAAGAGATCATCACATTGAAGTTGACTTCTTCCTCAGAAGGAAATCATATAGAGCTTCAAGATTGCTTCCACGAAAAGGCCATCATTTTGGATGGTTACGAGCAAAAATATACATCGAATTCAGATATGGTATCTTCAATTACTAAATTAATCGAAGATTTTTCTGGTATTAAAGTGATAAGTACAGATACAGCAGGTTTACATATACAGAATAGTCATTTATGGACGTTTGATGGATACGATTTGAATAATTTCACTATTGCGTTGAGTTATCAAGAAGGATCTGAAACACAAGATGTGAAATTGAAAATTTGGGAAAGGTACTTTACTGTTTTAGAGGTATTATCCACTCAGTCATTGACCTCTCAACAGAAACTCAAACTCCGCACCATTCAGAAACTGCTCGAAGAGTTCATCGAACTATACGAAGATACATCTGAGATTCAAACCATATTTGATTTCAGGATCTATCTTGAATCGCAAGACTTTGAAACGTTACGAGATGAACTCAGAAACTACTGGAGTGCTTTGTTGAATCATCATCAACAAGAAGGCACTCTCATTCCTTCTGAAGCAACAGCTTTATTCACCAAACTGTCGAAGGTATTATGAACGCTGTAATCTATCTTATTTTCACGACATAAATTACGTCAGCTGTCTCTGCATACTTTAACTACAAGAAAATCAAAACAACGTCGAAGTGTGTCATCATCTAAAATCATTGGTTTAATCCAATTTATCTAATATTCAAAGGTCTAAACCCTCTCCATTGAAAGACACCACTGACACTACAAACGACCGTTCAAGTCATACCCCGACAAGAAGTCCCACAGGATGTCACTGGGATGTTGTCCGTCAATCGGCTCATCAAACCAAATATGACCACCCCCTTGAATTGTATACAACAGGACTGAACTGTCCTCCGCACCACCGGTGTACGAGTCCAATGTGACTTGACCGTCGTTGAAGGTAGTTGTGTTCGGTATGGTCTCCGTAATCTGATTGTGGGCTACCCAAAAGTCAATGACACTCGCAACGGATTGAAAATCTGAACTCCCGTCGTAAGGCAGTGCGTCATCAGCAGTTCCGTGAAAGTGGATGACGGGCGTATAGTCTGTTTCAATGCAGGTTCCCTGGAGCATGATGCCAGACATGATTCCAACTGCGGCAATCTCACTGCCGAGTGTACAGGCCAAGCCATAGGCCATCATCCCGCCATTTGAATACCCGACTGCATAGGTACGAGTGGTGTCTATAGAGTGATTGGCACTAATATCGGCAATCAGCTGCTGGGTAAAGTAGACATCGTTGTCATTCATATTGGTGGATCCGTCGTCCCCTGGGTCCCATTCTGTACCGCCCTTTGCTCTGGCGACCCCTTGAGGGTAGGCAACGATAAACCCATTGGCATCCGCTTGAGAAGACAAATCAGAATCGCCGTCTCCAAAATCACTCCCACTGCTGAACATCTCTGCGCACCCACCGTTTCCATGGAAACTAAGGACCAATGGATACTCTACAGTGGCATCATAATCAGATGGCAGGTGTACAATGTACTCTCGGGTAACATCTCCATCGGTAATCGTGTGGTAGCCCTCTGCAGATGCATTGTCGCAGGTGGCGTCGCCACCGTCTCTTGCACAGCCGAATGAGTGAAGTGCCAATGATAGGCCGATCAGTGCTGGAAATTGTCGTCTTACATACATCGTTTGTCTCTCGGTGAATGGTTATCAATCAGGTTTCCTAACGGAATCATGGACTGGTATCCCTAATTTATTGAAGAGACCTCATTTAGTAGACCCAAAAATCATTCAGATCATTAAATTATCGAGCGTCAGTCACTGATATACTGCCCGCCAAATATCGGACAATGAGGTGTGATTTGCGTCTCCAACCGTCTCAAGTAGTTGAATATCTTGAGTAGAGAGCGTTACTTTGGCATCCCAAGACACAACCAGCTGATTTGACGGCGTTTCATATGGTGGTCTTCTATTCGAGTGCACAGGTTGACCGCACTCTTTGGAGATGTCTTCCAATCGATCCCAGCCTTCCTTGTCTTTGAAGAAATTGCCTTGACCATGGTGTGCCATCCACAGCCAATCCCCTTCATCAGGCGGGGTATCCCCTAGCCAAACAGGCAATCCCAAATGAGACCACATCGATGCCGTGACACCAACTGTCGCGGTCTGTTTAGCGATGATCTGGGTTCTAAATCCTTTCAATGTTCGGAGCATATCCAATCCGCATCCCGAGCCAGCATCCAAATCGACAATCCATCGCTGGGGTACATCGATGCCTGCAATGATCGCAAGTCCCTCTTGTACAAACGTTCCAGAGGTGTGCACTTCCAGTCGCTTAAACATCCCATGATTGACCCAGTGAACCAAGTGATGAAGCATCGGTTCTATTTCTGGATGCAAAAACGACTCCCCCCTCCAGCCGACTGACACGGTTTCAAACTGCCATTTGGAGCGTTCGAGGGAAGCCGTGATGCGACGCAGTTCATCAAACCCCATGAAGCCCCTACCAAAATCAACGAGTCCTTCATCTCTAAATCGCGTCCAATTCTTTGCTGTGGGAGTGTCATCACAGTTTCGTGTCAGATCGGTCCAGCGTTTGTGAGGCGTTGCATTGGCTTCCCAATCTGAATGGGACACATCGGAAAACTCGAGAATCAATTTTCCATCTGGAATGGGTTTCCAAGATTGAATCTTAGACCATATTTTCCTTTCAAAACCACCTTGCATCAACCCCCCTGCTCGTTTGATCAGACCTGCACTTGAATCAGACTCTTGCCGCAAGTAGCAAGTCTGTACACAGGGTGTAGTACATTTTTTAACCACCTGACGACGGTGACGAACGGCTTCAGAGTTCCACAACTCTTGCAAAGAATGATCTCGAACGGAACCAAACGATCCATTTAAAAAATCGAGTTTTCCATCACACATGATGGCCTGACCGTCCGCATTGATGTAAAACTCTTTCCACCCCGACCAACATGGTGCATCAAGAGGAGTCAATCCTTCTCGGTAATAGGACGGAATATTGCGAAGTTCCCGCTCGGAGTTTTGTAAGAAGCCATGCTCTCGTTTCATCTGTAGTAGTTGCCTACAAACCGTCTCGAGTTGCTCAAAATCTTCCGACTGAAACCATAGTTCATTGGCAGTTTGGGTATCTTCTTCGGCACGAAACAGGTTCAAGACTTGCACACCATCAAACCCCAGTCGTTGAAACCCTTCAAGAGTTTCGATGTAGTGTTCTACATTTTGACGGTGTAAGATGCTGTTCACCAGCATTTTTCGCTTGGAGTTTCCAGCTTCGGCATCGGCTTCTCGAATTGCAGTATAGCCTCTGATCGCTTTATCGTACATTCCAGTACCGCGAATGGCATCATTGCTTTCCCGATTGCCGTCTAAGGAAATGTTGAGGTGTAGTCGGTCTGATGGAATACGGGCCAGCATTCTAGCACGTCCCTTGCTGATCAGAGTTCCGTTGGTGGTAATGGTGACGTAGAATCCTTTGCTGACTGCATAGAGGAGAATCTCTTCTAAATCTGACCGCATAAAGGGTTCACCACCCAATGGGTTGAACACCTCCACACCCCACTCCGATGTCTGATCGATGATGCTTTTGATCTCATCTAAACTTAGCTCGGGGGCATCGTAGCAAGTCGTACACATCGTGCACGTCAGATTGCATCTCAACGTCAAATTGAGACTAATGCGATCTGGTCTCGCCCAGCCTTTGTTGAGTCTACGGGAGAGATGCATACGTACATCGCGATGAAGAGCATACCAAGTATCCATATACTAGATTTTAACCCATCTAGAAGAGATGAGGGTAATCCATATCTTTTTGTTGATGCATCAGCTCTTGTTTCCTCAGAATTTAAGATGCTCTACTCCAGCAGCACCAAACGAAATCCAAGATAGGAATCTCGTGACCCTTTGCTCCCAGTTGCCGCGTAACTCGCGTCCAATCCAGTAAGGTTGGTATAATACGCACCACCCACATAAATATTCCAACTGGAGTCTGAATTCGATGTACAAGTTGGGTCGGTGCCGTTTATCGGCACTTGAAAAAACAAGCCACAAGAAAAGGCAACATCGTCTGTCCACTCATAGACATTTCCAAACGTGTCAAAGATGCCGGCAGAATTAGCCGTCTTTTGTGCAACTTCTTTGGTGCCGTAAGGTCCCTGATTGCCAAACCAAGCATAGTCACTTGCCTCATTCGCGGTCCATGAACCAGGTGTTAGCCCCTGAGTGGCTGCAAAGTCCCATTGTGCTACCGATGGTACGATAAAGCCATCGCAATCGTAGTGCCCCATATCCAAGGTGCAAGAAACGGACGTCCCTGTTCCTGTGCACGTATAGCATTGGGTTCGACTTTCATTGAAATAGATGTTGTATAAACGGGTCATTTCATTCGCGTAGTCTTGCGCCATATGAAGACTCGCACCATATGCTGGATAGTCGTCACCCACGCCATACGATCCTGAAGAGTCGGAGGTGGCAATTCCATCGTATGAGTTGTACCCCATCACCTGATAATACATCCCCTGCGTTACCTCTGTCGTCATCATGTAATAGTTTTGCGTTAGCGTGTAGCCATCCGGGTCTGTGCCGGCCTCAATCAATGCCAAATCCACAATCTGATTGTTGCCCAGTAAGAAGGTTCGATCACACTCTCCAAAGCCACACACATCTGCAATGCCGTCCCCATTCAAATCTGGCCCATCGATGCCGTCACAATTCTGATCAATTCCATCGATGGTTAAATCATACAAATTGGGACTAATGGCCGCGTCGTTGTCGTTGCAATCGTCTGCCGTTAAGACTCCATCGCAATCCCCATCTTCTGCCGTCGTCAGCGAATTCGGATCTGTGTCATCACAATCATTGCTGGATATTGTCCCATCACAATCGGCATCGACAGAGGTTCCCAACAAGGATGCATCTGTATCATCACAGTCATCACCCAAGCTAGAATATGGTTCGTTCACATACGGATCATATCCAATCGGTTGTTCACACGAGTACACATCCCAAATCGAAGAAGCCCCGTACCCATCCCCATCTTGGTCCAAATACCAGATGTCGTCAGCAGAGTAAACCAAGTCAGAATCTTCTTCATCGGTGTACCCATCACAATCATTGTCTGCACCATCGCAGATTTCTATAGCAGTTGGATCACCTGCAGCGGAGTTCTCATCGTCGCAGTCGCCATCTTCTAGGGTCAGTCCATCCCCATCGTAGTCAAGATTTGCACAGTCGATATTGGCGGCTTTCGGCGTTCCGAAGTCTCCATCGCCATACACAATACTTCCCGCACACCAAAATCGAGCGGCATCATTGTCTGTTTCATCTGTAGCCACTGGGGAAAGACTTAGACTGACGCCATCAAATGTCCCCCACGAAAATCGATCATAGGATACCGCATCGACCACACCGTTTGAATTGCTGAGCGTCAGAGAGTCAGTCTGTCCCAGTATCAATGCAGAGGCTAGCCATGGTACATCCACAGCTGGCAACCCTCCATTCACCGTTGTCGCTGCTCGATTTGCAAAGAGTCCGTATCGATTGGGTCCCAACCATGAGTTGGAGGAGACCGTAAACCCTGCATCGTTGCTCGATGCAACATCAAGTCCATGCAACTGGATGACACCACCACTTAGATTCTTGACTTCAAACCACTCTCCTCGTACGTCTAGGACCTGAACCGGATTGTGTAGAATTTCTGTGAGTACCAGATCTCCAGCATTCAATTCAGTTCCCAAGTACATCGGAAGATTTGCAGATCCTGGAGTGCCATAATCACCTTCTCCATACGAGTTTTGTCCCGAATACCATCGCAGATCAGAGTCATTGATGGTTGCATCCAAATCATCACCATCTAGTGAAAAGGATCGGCCGGACTCAACCGCCGAAAGATCCCTCGACCAACTGACCGAATCCAATACCAGACCGCTGAACTCAATGCTTAAATCATCATTGATACCGTGCCTGATGGAAGCACTGGAATATAAGCCGTCGTATTCGACTCCCCCATTTCCGGTCGAACTGGTTGCCAAAACGGCGTAGGCACCACTTTCCAACACAAACGAGTTTTGAAACTGTACAGTTCCATCATTTCCTGAATTCAGTTCCAAACCATTTAGGTCTACCGATTCATTTCCAGCATTGTAAATTTCAATCCATTCTCCGGAGGAGTCATACCTCGACATGGTGGGAGAGTGCATCACCTCTGTGATCACCAAATCGCCAGACTGAAGGTCTGAGAGCAAGGCAAACTGGGTGACGTCTGGAACCTCTGGTTGAGTGAAGTACCCTTCGCCTTGTGCTATTTCTGGGGTCTCTCCGTATATATTCGGAGGCTTTTCATCGACACATCCAAATATCATCGCAATGTAGATCATAACTGTGCTCCCATTCTCAACACCTGTACCAAGTATATCGAAATATCAATGGTTTGAGATCTTTGTATACGCTGTTGCAAATCTCCATCAACACCTGCTCAGATGATACTCAGATTCATCGAACCCAAAAGAACACGGTCTCTGGATAATCACTGGCACAGGTCGCATCCGAATAGCTGCAGCTGGTTGGACCGCCAATATCTTGTGAATACGCATCATCCGTATATGTAGTTCCATTTTCCAATGCGCCCAATCCAAGGTCTGCTTCCATAGGATCATCCGCCTCATAAAAGCTGATAATCCCAGACGTGTCGCCACTATCATCGGTTTTGGCAATCGCGATCCGACTACTGGCATTGAGTCCTAAATTCGGACTGGTGTCGATCTGGTTGTTCCAATTCGGTTCTAGACCCCAATTGGGATGATTGGTGAACTGAACAGTACATGCCTGATAATATGTCGCCGAACTAGATGGAAACGAAGATAAAGCCTGAGCAAAGTAATCCGCCAGGCTGTTTCCGCCAATGCATCCAGCATCGGTGTGTACATAGTCTGTAGGATTCAGATGATCGTTCAACAAGAAGTCTTCGACGACCATCCTGTACCACAATTCAGATTTTGCATCCGCACCATCATTCAAATTGGTCGTGTTTCCAAAATTGTTGTATCCAACCCAATTGGCCGCAGAATTAGCCCAACTGCGAGCGTCTTGATTGGTGAATTTGCCCACCAAGGTCCAACCGCCACCAGCCAAACTCATGTTGCAATAGGCTGTAATCGCACCATTCCCATCCGGGTCTATCCAATACATGCCATCTTGATAGGTTGGATTTTCAGTGTGAATCTCATCACAGGACAATGCTGCACATTCGTAGTCCAGTCCATACAGTGCTGGATCGTCATCAGCAACGCCACTGCAATCTGAATCGACGCCATCACAGGCTTCTATCGCACCTGGGTTGATATCGATGTCGGCATCATTGCAATCCAAATCGTCTGCGCTGTATCCAGTCGGTAACGCACAGGCGATGGTTGTAGAAGCCGCATCTCCATATCCATCCTGATCCCCGTCTAGATACCAAACCGTACCGGTATTCAAATCCACACCCGAGTCAGCATCATCGATATCACCATCACAATCATTGTCGATACTGTCGCAGATTTCTACCGCCAAGGAATTAATGGTTGCATCTAGATCATTGCAATCTGTATCATCGGAAACATACCCATCGGGGGCATCACAGGACACTGTTTGAAATCCGGCATCCCCAAAAGTGTCTCCATCGTGATCCAAATACCACACAGAAGCATCAATGGCGGATGATTCATCCACTTGTCCATCACAGTTGTTGTCAGCACCGTCACACTGCTCAGCCGCATCCGGATTGATATCAATGTTGGAATCATCACAATCACCGCTGTCTGTACTATACCCTGTAGGGGCGGTGCAGGTCAATACAGTACTTGTATTGCTCCCATATCCATCTGTATCGAAGTCCTCGTAGAAGGTGTCCATCGTAAGTGGATCGGTATCACTGTCTGCATCATCGATGTCACCATCACAATCATTGTCAAGTCCATCACAAATCTCAGAGCCACCTGGAAAGGCCGACGTGCTCAAATCATTACAGTCTGTTGAGTCAGCAACATATCCACCGGGCTGATTGCAGGATAGCATGGGATACGAACTGTCCCCAAAAGTGTCTCCATCGTGATCCAAATACCACGTCTGAGCACCCACTAAACTGGAATCATTGTCGTCAATGTCTCCATCACAGTCATTGTCAACATCATCACATATCTCCGTCGCGTCTGGATTGATCGCAATGTTTGCGTCATTGCAGTCAGTCGCATCAAAGACGTACCCTGCAGGAGGAGCACAGGCCTCAGCAGTGAAATTCACATCCCCAAATCCATCTCCATCATCATCCAAGTAAAAGACGAACACATTGGCTGCGGAGTCCTCATCCACTTCACCATCACAGTCATTGTCGACTTCATCACACAACTCTACAGCACCCGGAAAAGAGTAGGCATCTTGGTCGTCGCAATCTCCGCCCTCGGACACATAGTCATCCGGAGCATCACACCCCGCCACAGATACACTAGAGTCTCCAATACCGTCCCCATCCGCATCCAGATAAAATTCAGCCGTGACCTCTTCATCAATATCCCCATCACAGTCGTTATCGACATCATCACAGAACTCTATTGCACCCGGAAAAGAGTAGGCATCTTGGTCGTCACAGTCGTTGCCGTTGGGCACATACCCCTCCGGAGAATCACAAGCCATTTGAGTATCACTCTCATCTCCAAAGCCGTCGCCATCAGCATCGATGTAAAAGAGATCTTGTACTTCTTCGTCGATGTCACCATCACAGTCGTTGTCCAAACCATCGCACAGCTCTTCCTTTCCGGGATGAACGTTGGCATCGTTATCATCACAGTCATCTTCGATGTAGCCATCTCCATCTGCGTCCAACGTGACCTGATCGTCTTCCACTTCTTCAATGGGCTTGGTCTCACTTCGACATCCAAACACCGCACTCATCAACAAAATCAGTCTCATCATTCCCCCTTTTACACCCGTGGTGTACTCTCTATTGAGCCTCCTTAGAATACTACAACTTGAATGGAGACGGATCAGAATTTTGAAGAAAGACTTTTATATTGAGCAACATTACAGATTACTCAGTCCAATGAATATCTTTGAACCGAGCCAATATCTTATCAATTGTGTATGATATAATTTTGATAGACCGGTCGGTAGAGGTATCCTATGACAGACAAAAGACTGTCCAAAGAAGAAAAGAAACAAATCGAAGACATCGCCAATCTATCTGAAACAGAGAAGAAACAAGTCGAAAAGATAGCAGAAATCGTCAAGATGTTTCGCCAAATCATCAATGAAGCAGGGGCTGTAGAAAACAACTTCTATCTACAATACCTCCCTGCCAAATCGATAGACGGAATGCGTTCCTGGCTCTGGATTCCCTTTGAGAACATTCTAGAACCAGAAGAAGCGTTACGCTTTAAAAGACTGAGGATACTCCTAACAGACCCCATCGATGTACTGCTGGACGTTTCCAAGAAGGCAACTTCACAAGAGGAATACCTGAGTATTTTGATAGAAAAGTTCAAATGGCAATTAGACGACTCGACACAAATCCACCGATTGGCCTACAACTTGCTCAGCCGTCTGTCCTACGACAAAAAACGGATTGAACAAGCAATCTCGGTCATCATCACCACCGTCAGTCAGTGGGATGCAAAAGCCATGACCGTCCACAAAGAACTCTTACGGGTCTGAAGACCCGGCGATCAAACCATCACCCACTCCGAAATCATTCCGATGCGACTAGATACTGAAAAGAGCCGCCTGTTTGCATGCTATTATCCATGGGGCGGAAATTATGCGGAAAGACTGCAAGAATTCCTCACCGAGAAGGGGATTGAGTGGTGTGAAGACCCACGCACAACTGGCAGTGACTGCTACGGGATGTTCATTGCCGGAAAAGAGGGCAACCTAGATAAGGCTGTAGAACTGCTAGACAAGTGCGAAGCATCTTTCCAAGAGCAGTTCAATTACGGCACTGAAGAGTTTGATGAAGATGCCTATTGGGAAGCCGTTTCTGAGGCTAGATGGAACCTTGACTTCTCGGAACTGGGCGTAATTGATATCAGTACCGACTGGAAGCACCTAGAAACGTACGACCACGCTGAAGCACTACTTCAAATTGGCATCGAGATGACCCAACATCGCTCGGAAACATTGGAACTGGAGTTGTTTACGTTGGAAGCTCAACGATAACGATTACCTAATTAGGTGAAATTTACCTAGATTACACATTGGGTAAACAAGCAGAAAAAAGTTTTTAAAAAGTGCGTTTTTTTTGCTCGAATTTCAGTTTCAAAATTCTCCATCTGATAAATTAATGGTACGACCTAACATTTTGACATGTCAAAAAATGACTCCTATCGGCATTATCCTTCGTTTTTACCAAGGCATTTAGTATCCGATCAGTATTCGAGTCGTCTACACATTTTCGGCTGTCAATTGACCGACCGTATCGAAATATTTTTTTCGCTTCATGTACTGCACATGAAATTTCACGATGCAATTGCATCATCACACCTAAAAAGGAGTATTGTCATGCCCACAATTTGGACAGACATTATCGCCGCAGCTAAGTCTCGTGGCATCAACCCATTCACAACCCCCTTCAAACCCATCGACCTTGGATTGCGATCTTCAGATTATGGCTCATTTTCTGACTTTTGTGACTCTACAACCACAACATCAGGCAAATGGAATCACCATATTGTCTTGAAAGTTGTCGAATTTACCAAATCAGGTAGACCTCTACGTTATGTATTGTTGCCAGTCAAAGGGTAAACGCATTCTAAATTTACGCCCACGAGATTTCTTCCGTGGGCTTTTTTTGTTTTTTCAGCCATGCCTGAACGAACTCTAACTTCCCAAATGCGTTACCATATGACATGCACACTATTCTAACAGTCAGTCTTATGTCCCTATGTACGCCCACCGCTGAAGCCGCCACGTACGACCCTGACCTCACTTGGCGTGTTCTGGAAACCGAGCACTTTGACATTCATTTCCACGGTGGTGAAGAGCAACTCGCAGAAGAGATGGGTCACCTTGTTGAAGAAGTCTATACCGAGATGACTGCGGAACTGGACTGGGTACCCAAAGGCTCTACGCAGGTTGTGCTACTCGACAATACGGACTCGGCAAACGGATACGCCACGTATCTTCCACGAAACACCATCGTTATTTATGTGACCGCCCCGGAGGGTACATCTACGCTCTCTTGGTACGAAGATTGGAACGATGCGATTTTCACCCATGAATATACGCACATTTTGCATCTCGATACTATTGAAGGCTTACCGGCTGTTGCACGAGCCATCTTTGGACGCGTAGCAATGATGAATGGACTATCCCCCAATTGGATCGTTGAAGGTCAGGCGACCATGCAAGAAACCTGGCAAAGCAACATGGGCCGCGGCCGGGCACCCATCCCAGACATGATCAAACGAACTGCGACGATTGAAGACCAGTTCCCGCCTCTGGGCAACATGGATGGATATCAGACCACCAATCCCGGTGGGAATCTTCGGTACCTCTTCGGTCAGGATTTCATGAATTACATCGCAGAGGAAACCCACAACCAAGTGTGGACAGAATGGAACCACACCTATGGTGGGGGTATACCCTATTGGCTTCCGGCGAAGAAGGTCCTCGGCAAACGGTTTCCGGAGTTCTACACCGAGTGGAAAGCGTCGATGGAAGATCGATACGCCAAGCAGATTTCGGAAATCGAAGCAATCGGCATCACGGAGTATACACTGCTGAGTGACGAAGGACGGAACTGCGCCTTTGCTCACTATGCCCCCGACGGCTCAAAGATGGTCTACTCCTGCTTTTCACTGGAAAATGGGTCTTCTGTGTACATTGCAGATCCAGACGGCAATGAAGAACATGTGGAGATTGCAGGTGTATTTGGACGAAACTTCGGCTGGCGAGCAGATGGACGAGCCTTTGCCTATTCTGCGATGCGCACCGTCAATCGTTTCAACCTCTACAGCGACGTTTATCTTCACAATGTCGGGGGGTCGACGACCACACTCACACGTGGAAAACGGGCTAGAGACCCAGAGTTCTCTTTGGATGGTTCATCGCTGTTGGTGGTCACCAATGAAACCCAAAACAACCAACTGAAACGACTGCGCATCGATCAGCGGATGAGCCAGCTGACTGAACACACAGACCACACCCAATACTCGACACCCAAATACAGTCCCGATGGACAATGGATTGCGACCTCGATGTGGCACCAAGGTCGGCGAGACCTCTGGATTTTGGATGCCGATGCCAATCCTGTACGGCAACTCACCAACGATTGGGCATTGGACACCGAACCCCGGTGGTCCCCCGATGGACGCACTTTATATTTCTCCTCTGACAGAACCGGTATCTACAACATCTTTGCGATCGATTTGGAAACGGAAACGCTCTATCAAGTCACCAATGTACGAACGGGTGCTTTTACCCCCAGCATCAACCATGCCGAAGACACCTTACTATTTACCGTTTATCATCATTGGGGATACGGCATTGCTCAAATGCCCATCGATCGGAACCAATGGATTGAGGTGGCAAGCATCACACCTGAGGCAGAAGACGCTCTCCATACAGTTCATCTGATACCCGAATCCTTGAAAGACTTGCCCAAAGGTGATGCTTGGACTGCACCCGATGAAGATCTAGATTGGTGGCAATGGCGCGCAAAATTTACTGAGCAAAAAGCAGGTAATCTTAGTGTTCCAGCCCATCCTTCACTTACAGCACATTATCCTGGACTCAGTGGTGTTGGAGGTCCATTATTTGGACTGACTGAGCAAGACCCAACGTTGCCTATGCCCCATAGACCAGCCTACTTTGGTGAGTTTGAAGACGCCAATCTATTTGAGGGTCCAAACTCCGGTCCAGACATCCAAGATGACACTCAAGTGGATGAGGAAAACAAGGAAGAATCAGACTATCCTTTCACCTTTCCAGTTCGGCGATATGAAGTCAAAGACACCCTATTCCCGCCGACCTTCTTGGCGCCCAGTGTATTTCAAACTGGATTTGGCTATATGGGTGTACTCTCTACATCCAGTGTCGACACCTTAAAAAGACAACTCTATGCCGCCAACGTGTCTTATCGAACGGACTCTCAGTTTTTTGGCTGGGGAGCATCGTATCTCTACAACAAGTGGATCCCGGTGATCAGCACTGGGATCTACTCAACAACCGTACCCTATGGAAGCATCTACACCTACAACGGTGCTCCAGAAGACGGCGGAACCTGGATTCCAAATCTAGAGAACACCGGTCTTCGCTATTGGGACAAACGCCTCAATGCCTATGCTCAAGTCACCTATGCCCATACGCTAAGGCATTCCTTCTTTGGCCGATACGAATACTCACATCGAACCCCTTGGGTGTCATCAGGAGACGGTTACAGCAATCAAGGATTGCCAAATGGTGCCTACAGACCCTACTTACCCACTCGAGGTGTCATCGCTGGCTTAGGTGGAGGTTGGCGGTATGTCAGAGCACGTTCCTACGCTCGAGCCATCTCTCCAGAAGATACACGGTTGCTATCGGTGGTGGGACGCATACAAGCGCCTTGGCTTGGGGCTTACACACTCGACGACACCGACCAGCCCATCTCTTTTACCCGTGTGCAACTCACAGCGGAATGGCGTGAATACACCGGACTGCCTTGGGGAGACAACCACGTTCTCGCCACCAAAATGGCGGTGGGTTTTTCATCTGGAGACGCTCAGCGCTACGGGTCCTTCAGACTCGGGGGCTCTTTTGGAGAAAGTGGGTACTACACTCTACCTGACGAATGGAGAGCTCTACGTGGTTTCGACCCCGCCAGTGTTTCAGGCGATGGCTACTACCTAGGCGCAGTGGAATATCGCATGCCGCTATGGTGGATTGACTGGGGATACAACGTCACACCACTCTTCCTGCGCTCACTCTCTGGTGCTGTCTTCACCGACTTCGGGATGGCCTACGACGCCATTGACCAGTTGAATCAAGCACCGCTCATGGGTATGGGTGCAGAACTTCGAATGTCCACCGTCGTTTCGTGGGGTGCTCCACTGAGTTTCCGTGGTGGCTATGCATTCGGACTCAACGGCGGTGTTCCGATTGGTAGCATCGAGGGATTTTACGCTTGGTTGGGCAGTAGTTTTTAGCGACTCAATCATTTTTCAATTTGCGACATAAAGCCACAAACAAAGACCGAATATTCCTTCAATTCTCGTCTAATATTGATATGATAGACCCAACAAACAGACTCCCACTGTGAGGTGCCCATGAAAACCAAAATCCCACCGCATCGTCTAGAAGGTGCTTTCCTCGGGCTCGCACTCGGTGATGCCTATGGTAGAACACTCGAATTTGTGAGTGGTGAAGCCGTTCGGCAAAACGCGGTCCTCATCGATCCAAACACCTTCATGTGGTCGGAAGAAACCCACATCTCACTCTATGTTGCCGATGCCGTACTGCAGATGCCGCAAAGCAAATTTGATGCAGACCAGTTTGGTCACTTGATTGGCAGCTATTTGACCACTTGGCTAGACGACCCTCTGATGCCTTCCACCAATCCTGGCAATACCACTTTGGCTGGCGTACACAACTACAAGGACATCAAAGATTGGAAGCACAGTGGCGTAAAAACAGGCGATGGATCCGCCGCAATCACCAGACTGTGCCCTCTGGCTCTAGCCTACGCTGGAACTGTTTTGGATGAGGCTGCACAAATTGCCGCACAAATCACCCACGCACACCCCAATGCAAAGGCGGCAGCTTTTTCGACAGTTCGCTTGCTTCGCGGGGCTCTAATGCAAGGGTCTTTATCTGAAGAGGATATTGAAGTCGTGAT